>JAJFHK010000418.1 GCA_021775655.1 Filomicrobium sp.
ATGGCGAGTTCGCAACCACCGCCAAGGCAGTAGCCTGCGACTGCGGCAATGACCGGCTTTCGACAATGTGCAGCCGCATCCCAAGTCGCCGCGAAATCTTCCAAGTAGGCATCCATGTAACCTTTTGGCGCCATCTCCTTGATATCGGCACCAGCGGCAAACGCTTTCTCAGAACCCGTGATGACGATGCATCCAATATTGTCATCGGCTTCAAAGCCGGACAGAGCCTCAGCAAGTTCGCCGATAAGTTCGCTGTTCAATGCGTTGAGCGCATCTGGGCGGTGCAGCGTAATCATTCCGACCCGGTCGTTGGACTCAACGATGATAGTTTTTGTGCTCATGGTCGCATCTCCAATTGTCTTTCGTTTCTGTGCGGGGACTGCATGATCTAACGCGGCATTGCAGTGCTTCTTTTCTCCGCTGGTGCGCTATCGGCAGCGTTCTTTCACGAGTTCTACTGGAAGTGGCGTGGTTGCTTCAATGAAGAAGGCCGCTGCTTCTTTGGCGTGTCCGGGTTCGTCTACCACGAGCAATCATTCATGTGGCGGCCTATCGCGATAGCTTCGGTCTTGTTCGGACTGGCCATCGTGCTCAGTAGCGTTCGGGGCTAACGCTGGCAGGCAGAGCAATAAAAGGTGGAGCGCCCAGCCTGGGAAATGCGCCGGACAGTGCCGCGGCAATCTGGCATCGCGCACGGTTCTCCTTCGCGGCCGTAGACAGAAAATGAATGTTGGAAATAACCTAGCGCCCCGTCGGCTTGGCGAAAATCGCGCAGCGACGAGCCACCGGCAGCAATCGCATCGGTCAGTACAGTTCGGATTGCCGCGACAAGGCGCTCGGCGCGGTCTGTCGGTGTACCTGACTTTTTCGCCAGGCTGTGGGCCGCACGTTTTGGCGAAAGGCCGGTTCGGTGGAGCGCTTCGCAAACGTAAATGTTGCCGAGCCCGGAAATATTGCGCTGGTCCATCAAGAATGCCTTGAGGTCGGTGGAGCGCCCCACCGCGCGGCTCGCGAGATAATCGGCATTGAGAGCGTTGCCAAGCGGTTCGGGACCGAGGCCCTGGATCAGCGGGTGTCGTTCGAAGTCGGCTGTCTTGGCCATCACCATGAAACCGAATCGGCGCGGGTCATTATAGGTAACGGTTGCGCTGTCCTCAGTATGGAAAACCACGTGATCGTGTTTTTGCGGGCCAGCACCTACCAGAGCCGTGTTGGTCTGGTGTTTGAAAACCCCGGGCTTGACCGTGTAATTATCGGGCAGCTCAATTGTGAACCTGCCAGACATGCCAAGGTGCATGATGAGAGTCTCACCGCCCTCGATGTCGGCAATCAGATATTTGGCACGGCGGTTCAAGCTTTCAATTTTTCGACCCGTGAGGCGTTTGGAAAATCGCTCCGGAAATGGAAACCTCAAGTCCGGGCGGCGTTGCTCCAAGCGAACGATGCGCCGGCCCGTAAGCACCGGGGCGAGTCCCGTCCGTACTGTTTCGACTTCTGGCAACTCAGGCATCAGGCACCCGTATCGGCGACCAATTCGGCGGCGGCGATGCCTGCGCAGCAGGCGATCTCGTCGTTTTGGCTGGTATCGCCCGAAATCCCAATAGCGCCGACCAACTCGCCGGAAGCATCGCGGATCAGAACGCCGCCTGCGACGGGTACCATCTTGCCACCGGTAATGTGGCTCATGGCGGCGACGAAGTAGGCTTGTTTTTCCGCACGCTCGCCGATGGCGCGCGATGGAATTCCCAGAGCGATTGCGCCGTAGGCCTTGCCGATGGCGACATCGCCGCGATGCAGGCTCGCGCCGTCTTCAGCAATGAACGCGCGAAGGGCGCCACGGGCGTCGAGAACCGAGATGGCCAAAGGCTTCATGTTTTCAGCGCGCGCCTTTTCATGGGCGGCCTGGAGGATGGTGCGCGCGGTTTCAAGCTTCATTTGGATCCCCTGAGTTTCTGTCCGGCAATTCCAGCTTCCAGTGGCCGAACGATTGGCCGCAGGTGCTTGCGCGATGACCACGTAGCAGCGGCGCGATGAATTGGCTATCGTCACGCGCGATGAAGTAAGGCCGGGGAATGCATACCATGCGTGAACCGGACAGATTAGACAACGGAAAGACAATGAGTGAAAGCAAGGCGAGTTTCGGGTTCCGAGACGTTGCTGAAGGCGAGCGCCAGGGCCTTGTAAATGAAGTGTTCGCGCGCTCGGCCAAGAACTACGACTTGATGAACGACTTGATGTCAGGCGGGTTGCATCGTCTTTGGAAAAGCGATTTTCTCGCTTGGCTATCGCCGCCGCGCGCCGGATCGGGGCGTTCCTTCCGGCTGCTCGATGTTGCTGGTGGCACGGGCGATGTAGCGATCAGCTATGCACGCAAGACAGGCGATGCCGCGACTGCCGTCGTCTGTGACATCTCGCCGGAGATGCTGGAGGTCGGTCGCAACCGGGTCATCGAAGCAGGGCTGTCGGAGCGTATTGAGCTTGTAGAGGGCAACGCTGAGGCATTGCCGTTTCCAGACCGCTCGTTCGATGCCTACACGATCGCATTTGGCATACGTAATGTAACCCACATCGACAAAGCGTTGTCGGAAGCGTTCCGCGTGGTGAAAGTCGGCGGGCGCTTCATGTGTCTCGAATTTTCGCACGTCGACGTGCCGGGGCTTGATCGACTTTATGACCTGCATTCCTTCGAAGTGATCCCGCGGCTCGGTGAAGCCGTCGCCGGCGACCGGGAGAGCTATCAGTATCTCGTGGAGTCGATCCGAAAGTTTCCCGACCAGGAACGCTTTGCAACCATGATCCGCGAAGCTGGCTTCGAGCGCGTCAGCTACCGCAACCTGACCGGCGGCATTGCAGCGATGCATTCAGGCTGGCGGGTTTAGGGCGAACTGACAGACCTTGGAACCGAGATCATACGGCCTTAGTTCCCGGAAGCTTTCGTCCAGTTGCGAAATAGGCTGTCACCCAACCTCTTGCCGTAGAATGTCAACGTCTTTGACCAGCCACCGGGCTTGCGGATGGTTACCTTGTTAGCCGTAAAGAGCCAGCGGTCATGTGAACGTACGTCTTCGATGGCTGTCCATGGAACAAGTAGCGGTTCGTGACCGAAGCGAAACGGCCAGACGGGGCGCAGGTAGAGGCCTTGGCGAGATACGACGATGTCGACACACCCCGAATAGCTGGTGAAAAGATTGAATTGGACACTCGACCAGCCGAAAGAGTCACCGGTCACTTTTTTGTCGGGAGGTATGGCGAAGTGCGCTGCCATTCCTGACCAACCTGAAAAGCGTGAAATTAAGAAAACCACGGCCGACCAGAACAGCGGAAAGACAATCAGGAAACCAGCTATGGCAAGCGCAACTATCAGACCTTCGGGCATACTACCCGGCCTTGCTGACAGACTCTGACGGCTTCGAAGAGGAGGCCGGCTTCATGCCACGCCCAGGCAACATGCGCCAAAGAATGCCGTCTTTGAGAACGAAGTGGTGGCGCAGCACGACGCTCATGTGCGCGGCGAGGGCGACCAAAATTGCGTAACTCGACAAGATGTGCGTCCACTTGGCGATATCGGCGAGGAGCGGCCATTTGCCGATCGGGTTCGGTAGATGCGTCATCTCAAGGAAATGGACGCCGTAGCCGCCGGCCATGACGTAGATGTAACCGCTGACCGGCATGAGAAACATGGCGAAGTAGAGCCAGTTCTCGTAGTAGTGCATTAGTTTCTTGTCGCTCTTCGTCAGGTTCGGCGCCCAATTCGGCAATCTATTGAAGTGACGGTTGAGCAGGCGGAATATCGCGAAGCCCAGCGCAATAAGACCGATGGATTTGTGCCAGTTGTAATAGTTGGCCTGAGTGAACCCGAGGGCGGCGTCTTTCGCGCCGAGCGATGTCATCGTGTAACCGGCGGCATATTGAAATGCGAAGAGCGCAACGATCACCCAGTGGAAGAATTTCGTGATCGCCCCGTAGCTCTTGGAATCGTTCAATAACGGCATACCGGGCCCCATCCAAAAAAAAACTCAAGAAAATTGGGACTCAACGGTTTTACCCGGTCGCCCCCCCTGATCGGGGCGAAGTATGCCTGTCGCGTCGTGGCATGCCAAGTTGCGGCCGGAATGTAATGTTCCGGCCGGTTACAAAAGGATGTGTGAAAGTCCGAGAATCAGCAGCAGCCTAGCGGCCACGCTCCATGTCGCGCTGCCAGTAAACCAGCATCACGGTTACGACTGCGGTCAAAACCATGGTTGCCAGAATATCAGGGCGGTGGATGAAGGACAGCCACTGGTCCCAGCCCTTTAGCATTCGGGCCTTCTTGTCGGTCAGCATCGTATTCCCGGCTATGACAGCGAGAGCGACCAGCGATGTCAGTGCGACAGCGAAAGTCACCTGCACGATGCGCTTCAAGAATTTCGGCACGGAGAACTTCTTCCCCGGCAGCACGAGTGTCGTTTTGTCGGCCATGCGACAGCCTCCGAAAGTTCAGGTTGCGGGAAACCTAACCGACTCGCGGGGCTCATGTGAAGCGTGCAGCGACGTTTGGGGACCGCTTCAAGAGGTTCTACCCGGCTATCGCGCCAACTGAATCAGACGCGCATCGCTGAACCGACAGGCTAATTCAGCCGATCTCTCGTGCGGTTTCCGCTCTGGGATGGACGCCAACTTCCGAATTGGAGGGCTCTCGAACAACGCGGCGTTAAAGATGCCATAAAGCGCAATTGCAGAATTCGTTTGGCCAGAAGCGGTGTAGACGTGGCAAGCGTCAATAATATAGGCCAATAATCATTCCGACAGCTCTGGGGCTGGGAGGCGCCCCAGGCATTCGTCGGGCGTGCGCTGGCCAAAGGATATCAGAATGCACGGACATCACGGGCACAGCGGTCATGGCAATCACGGACACTCGTCGGGAAACGAACGGCGCGTGGGAATTGCAGCGCTTCTTACCGGGCTGTTCATGGTCGCAGAAGTGGCAGGCGGGCTTATTTCGGGCTCACTAGCGCTGCTGGCCGACGCAGGACACATGCTGACCGACTTCGCCAGCCTTGGACTAGCCTGGTATGGATTCCGGCTTGCCAAGCGCCCAGCGGACTGGAAGCGGACATACGGCTACGACCGGTTCTCAATTCTTTTTTCATTTGCCATCGGCCTGGAACTTTTCGCCTTTGCCGCCTGGATTGTGGCCGAGGCTTGGCTCAGGATCGGTGATCCCCAAGAGGTGCTGGGCGGGTTGATGCTATGGGTCGCAGTTGGCGGTCTGGGGGTCAATCTTTTCGCCTTCTGGATCCTGCATGGTGGCGACCAAGACAATCTCAACATGCGCGCGGCTGCCTTGCATGTGATGGGGG
>JAJFHK010000419.1 GCA_021775655.1 Filomicrobium sp.
CTGCCTGATATCGAGGTTTCAGCCCGCCAATTGTTCGGCATCGATAGCGATATTCAGGTCCCCGCCTATTCAAAGGCACTTGATCACGTCCCCGATCTCGACCCCGATTATCTCTTTAACAAAGACGTGACACTGGCGATCCTCGCCGGCTTCAAGCACAATCGCCGCGTCATGGTCCAGGGCTATCACGGCACCGGAAAATCGACGCACATCGAGCAGGTCGCAGCCCGCCTCAACTGGCCCTGTCTCCGCATCAATCTCGATAGCCACGTTTCACGTATCGATCTTGTTGGTAAGGACGCCATCGTACTCAAAGATGGTAAGCAGGTTACCGAATTCCGCGAAGGTATCCTCCCATTTGCGTTGCAATCGAACACCGCTCTCGTCTTCGATGAGTATGACGCCGGCCGTCCCGACGTCATGTTCGTCATTCAGCGCGTCCTTGAGGTCTCGGGTCGATTGACCCTGCTGGACCAATCGCGCGTCATCCGACCGCACAAGGCATTCCGGCTATTCTCGACGACCAACACCATTGGCCTTGGAGATACCTCCGGTCTCTATCATGGCACCCAGCAACTAAACCAGGGCCAGCTCGACCGCTGGTCGATTGTGGTAACGCTCAATTATTTGCCGCACGACGACGAAGTCGGCATCGTCCTCTCAAAGGTCAAATCGTTTGCCAAGAACGAGAAGAAGCGCCAGGCGGTTTCCAACATGGTCCGAGTTGCTGATTTGACTAGGCAGGCATTCATCAACGGCGACCTATCGACCGTGATGAGCCCGCGAACCGTAATGACCTGGGCGGAGAATGCGGAGATCTTCGCTGATATTGGTTTCGCATTCCGGCTGACGTTTCTAAACAAATGCGATGAACTCGAGCGCCCAATCGTTGCTGAACTTTACCAGCGCTGCTTCGGCGAAGACCTCCCCGAGAGCTCCGCCAACGTCGCGCTCTCCTGAGCGGGGGATAATCCGCATTGACGCAAGAATCCGAGAACCAGGCAGCTTCAGCCAAAACCTTTGCGATTGGCCGCGTCGTCTCACGCCGCTACGCGTTCACCGCCGAAAACATCAAGGCGTACGCCGAGATGGCCGGCGACACGAACCCGCTGCATCACGATCCCGAGCTGGCGACTGCCAGCCGCTTTGGCGAGATCATCGCAGCCGCAGCACACTCAACAGGAGTCTTGATTTCCGTTGCCGCCGACAAGTTCGCACGCAACGGCGAGTCTGTCGGCCTTGGCTTCAATCTGACCTTGCGGCGTGCCGTTAAAGCCGGGAGTGTGACGGATCTGATCTGGAAAATTACCGGCAAGGAATGGTCGGACAAATTAGGCGGCACTGTCGTCGAACTTGCAGGCGAGATACGCGATATCAATAGCAATCTGCCGCTGCTGCTTGCTGAAGGCCGCATGCTAGTTCTGAGCACTCCGGAGACTCAACCGCGAAACACCGCCGCCCCTTCGAGTGAACCTGCGTCATGACCATAAAACGCAAGGAACCGCCCGTAGAACCCTTCAAGAGGTCACTGACGGCCTGCGTGCGCACAATCGCTGGCGACAGTGAGGTACAGGTCGCCTTTCATGCCGGCCAACCGCTGCTCGTTGGAAAGTCCGTTAATCTACCAGAACCTCCGCGCACGCCGACCAAACTTGAGATCGCCGTCCTGCGCGGTTGCGCAGACTCGCTTTCACTCCAGGCCGCCTGCCACGATAAGCGCTTGCACGAGCGCCTCGCTCCCTCGCACGGGCCAGCCCGAGATGCGTTTGAAGCAATGGAGCGGGCCCGCATCGAGGCGGTCGGATCCAATCGCATGGAAGGTGTGGCGCAAAACCTCACTGCCAAACTCGAAGCAAGCTACGCCCACGGCCGTTTCGCCAAAGTACGTTCCCGCGAAGAAGCACCATTGCCCGACGCACTTGCATTACTGGTTCGACAGCATTTGACCGGCGACGCCCCTCCCGAAAACGCCAAGGCCCTAGTTGACGAATGGCGTCCGTGGGTCGACGAACGCGCTGGCGATCTTTTCGAACGGCTAAGCGAGCACGTCGACGATCAAGAAGCGTTCGCTCGCCTCATGCAAGACATGTTGCGCGCCTTCGACCTGATCCAGGATGCTCAGGAGGCACAGGGGTCAGAGCAGGAAGAACAGGAGCCTGACGTTTCCGAGGGCGGCAGTGAATCGTCGGACGAGAACGAAGCAGGTGAAACTGGCACCGAAGAACAAGAACCCCAGGACGCCGCCGAGCAGGACAACCTTGGCGAACTCGACGAAAACGATCTGCCTGCTCCGGCTGACGAGAATGATAACGAAGAACTCCAAGGCGACGAATCCACCGAGACCTCGGAACCATGGCGGCCAAACGCCTCCGTACTCGATGACCCTGAATTATTCGGATACAGGGTTTTCACTCGCGAACATGATGAAGAAGAAGCCGCAGAAAACCTTGCCACCCCTGAGGAACTCGATCGCCTGCGTGCCTTCCTCGACAAAGAACTGCGCGGCCTCTCCAGCGTTGTCGCCCGTCTCGCAAACCGATTGCAACGCCGCCTGATGGCACAACAAAATCGCGACTGGGATTTCGACCTTGAGGAAGGTGCACTCGATTCTTCAAGGCTGACCCGCGTTATCGTCGACCCCACCGCACCGCTGTCATTTAAGCAGGAAAGCGACATCAATTTCCGAGACACCGTCGTCACGCTGCTGATCGATAACTCCGGCTCCATGCGCGGCCGGCCCATCCTGGTTGCCGCCTGTTGCGCCGACATACTAGCACGCACGTTGGAGCGCTGCGGCGTCAAAGTCGAGATCCTCGGCTTCACGACGCGCGCCTGGAAAGGCGGCCAGGCGCGCGAAGCCTGGCTAAATGATGGCAAGCCCCCTAACCCCGGCCGCCTCAACGATCTTCGCCATATCGTCTACAAGACCGCCGATGCACCTTGGCGAAGAACCAAGCGTTCGCTCGCCTTGATGATGCGCGAAGGGCTGCTGAAGGAAAACATTGACGGCGAGTCGCTCGCCTGGGCCCACCGGCGTCTCCTTGGCCGACCAGAGCAGCGCCGTATTCTGATGATGATCTCAGACGGAGCACCAGTCGATGACTCGACCCTTTCGGTGAATTCACCACACTACCTTGAACATCACCTGCGCCAAGTGATCAACGAAATCGAAACCAAGAGCCCGGTCGAGCTGATTGCCATCGGCATCGGCCACGATGTCACACGCTATTATCGCCGCGCCGTGACAATTACCGACCCGAGCGAACTTGCCGGAGCAATGACCGACAAGCTTGTTGAGCTGTTCGAAGAAAAAAGTGCTGCCGCGCCGAAACGCAGAGGCCGCAAGGGTCGCCATAGCCTGCATTGAGGGCAACGATGAAAGAGCCTGAGCTTGCGGTTTCCCCGCCCAGCCATGCAAGCCGGTTTCGGTTACGCAGATATGGCAGGCGTGTCGCCATCACTGTTTCGGTCTGCGTAGCTCTGGGCCTCACCTTTGCTGCGATCGACCAATCATCAGCTGAACCCAAACCTGACCCCAGGCGACTTGGCGTTCGCCAAATCAACGTTACCTCGAAGCCAATTGAATACTTCGACCGCACCAATTCGACAAAACGTCAATTCGGCAAGCTGACCTTTCTCGGCGGCCTCAGGTTGGAGAGCCCAGAAAAAAGCTTCGGCGGCTGGTCCGGCATCGCTATCGACCCTGATGGCCAGGGATTAATCGCGGTCTCCGACGCCGGCCTGTGGATGACCGCGCGCCTTGATCTGAAAGACGGTCGGCCCGTCGCCTTCAAGGAAGCACGCACCGGACCTCTGAAAGCGCTGAGCGGCAGCCCTCTCCGCCGCGAACGCGACCGCGACGCCGAAGCCGTCGAACTTATCTCGGGCACCACGAAAACGGGCAAACTCCTGATCGCATTCGAACAAAACCACCGCATCGGTCGCTTCAGCATCGACGCAAAAGGCGTTTCACCACCTCGTTCCTACATCCGTCCCGACAAGAAGCGCGGCAAGATGGATGCGCTGAAGGGCTTTGAAGCGATGACTGTTCTCACCAAGGGACGCTATCGCGGTAGTCTTATTGCCATCGCCGAGCACTTTCACGACCGAAACGGCGATCACACCGGTTGGTTTTGGACCCAAGGCAAAGCCAATGCTTTCACACTCAGCGATATCGGCGGCTATGACATCACTGGAATGGCGGCACTTCCAAACGGCGACCTGATCCTGCTCGAACGCCGCTTCAATTGGCTTGAAGGAATCAAGATGCGCCTGCGCTTGGTTCAGCTTGACGACCTCAAAGTCGGAGCAAGAATTGAAGGCGAAGTTCTCCTCGCAGCAACCATGGCGCAAGACATCGACAACATGGAAGGCCTATCCGTCCACCAGGACGCTCAAGGTAACGCCATCCTAACTCTCATCTCGGACGACAACTTCAACCGCTTGTTCCAACGCACGATCCTGCTGCAATTCAAGCTGGACAGCAGCGAAGAACAGCGTGTCGATGCCCGTTGAGAGTTCGCGCATCCAAAACCAGAGGATTCAGTAAATTACATTGGGCGACTTGCCACCGGAACCTGACGCCAACAGCTATTGTCGATGACTCCTCAAGCGTTGACCGACACGCTTACATGCTGCTGCTGACCAGACGTAGCGCCCTTTGCATCAGAAACGATTGTATCAAATCCCGCAGTCGGCGCGCTTGCCCCATCATGCACAAATATCACCTGACCGCTTTCAAGATCGGCCTGAGTGAACGAGCTGACAGATGTCGATCGGGCAGACTCTAATGCAACGAACCCGTTCGTCGGCTTACTCACCGCAAAGGTGAGATCCTTAGCGTCGTCATCGGGATCGAATGCAGTTAGATCGGTTGTCGTAATCTGCACTGAACCGCCCCGGTCGACGCTTAGGTGGAGATCGCCAGCCATGTGCGGGGGGATATTTCGCAGCGTCGCACTAAGCTCACCGCCTTGATCCATTGAGATCTTGCCGTATTCGACTTTCCCGCTAACCGAACCGGTTTGCCCGATACGGATCAGCTCATGAATAGAAACGTCACCTTGGACAGCCCCATGCACCTCGGCGTTCTTCGCCTTCAGCGAACCAAAGACCCCACCTGTCTCGCTAATCATTACCGATTGCGCCGACAGATTACCTTGCACACGACCGTTGACGATAATCCCACCCTTAGAGATGATATCACCCTCAATGACCAAATCGGACCCAATGACGCTACTCTTTGCTGGCTCGCTCAATGAGTTACTCCACACATACTCTTCTGGACCGCAGCCCCGCGTCCGGGATGATAACTAAAACATTGAGGAAAGCTAGTCGGCACCCGCAGCGCACCCCCGTACTGATCATAACCGTAAATATGGCCGTGTGGCATTTCCATGGTGGACGCCCGCAGCAAGCACTCGCATGTTGTCCGTTGCTGTCGAGCGAATTACTAAGACCGACGAGGCACAGATCGGCAAGCAATGATCTGTTGATTTCAAACGAGCGGAGGACGGCATGGAAGCCAAGCGCGCCACAATCGGGATCTTGGCAGCAGCCGCAACGCTCATCGTTTTTGCACCAAACTCAAGTTTCGCCGCCGATGACGATACACCACCGCTCACCACCGCGGAATTGAAGGCGTTGCTGACCGGCAATAGTTTGGCAGGCAACGGCAAGGTCAACGACCCTGCCGAACCCTACGACTGGGTTGCGCATTATGCCGCCGACGGCACCGTTCGAATGAAGCTCAAGCCGGAGTGGGGCGGCACGTTGATGACTGGTCGCTGGTGGCTAACAGATGACGGCCAGCAATGCCGCGAATTCGAAACGGGTCACGGCAAGGAGGGGTGCTGGCACTTTATGCGCGAAGGCAAGTACGTTCGTTTCTTGCCATCCAGAGGCGTCGCCGTCGAAGGGCGAGCGGTCATGCTAAAAGGCGATCAGATAGAAAGAAGCGGCAACTAATTCTAGAGTTGGGCGCCGACCACCAAGCCTCTCGGTCGTCAGCCTGGGTCAGTTCGCTGTTACCGCAGGTAGACGGAACCAGAAAGTTGCTCCATCGCCGATCTCGCTCTCGACACCGATTTCGCCACCAAAGTACTTTATTATTTCAACGCAGATTGGCAGACCAAGCCCTGTACCTTTAGGCTTGTCGGTGAGCATGTTCCCGACTTGTTGGAAGCGCTGGAAAACCTTGGCGTGATCCCCGGGTGCAATGCCTAACCCGTTGTCTTTCACACGGACGACGAGGGCATCATCAATATTCTCAGCCGTAACGCGAACAACGCCGTCCTTCTTGTCACAGAACTTCGTGGCGTTGGAGATCAAATTCACGATGACTTGGGTTAATCGATCCGAATCGGCATTGACGGTTGGAAGGTCCGGCGCAATATCGGTTTCCAGTCTGATCTTGCGATCTTCCTGGCGGAATGGTCCGCTCGTGGCAATGAGGGCGTCTTGAATGACCGGTCCCGATGCGGTTTCTTGAAGCTGCCAATCGATTTGGCCAGCTTCCATTTTTGCCATGTCTAGAATGTCGTCGATCAGCCTCGTCAGGCGCTCGCTTTCCTTGACAATGATGTTTACGAATTCTTTCTTTTTCTCGTCTGGCATGTCGGGGTTGTCAAAAATAATCTCGGCGAATGATCGAATGGAAGTCAGCGGCGTGCGCAGCTCATGACTGACTGTTGAAATGAAGCCGTCCTTCAGCCGGTCGAGTTCCTTGAGGCGCGTATTTGCTGCCTTCAAGTCATCTGTCGCAATCTCCAATTCGCGCGACTTCTGCTCAAGGCGCCGGCTGTACTCAATGACCTGAGAAGCCTCATCAAGCATCTCCATCATTTCATCAAGATCGTGCAATTCCTCGCGCACGACTGAGGCAGTCATAATCCGGGCGCTCGCCGTACCGATTGCGCCCGCAAGTTGGCGCTCACCGAAAGCAACCAAGTTGGCGTCAGCAGGACTGTCGTCTGCAAATTTCCTACCCAATGACAGCTCGTACTGTCCAAACGCTTCCTGCATGCGCGCCTCTCCGACAAAACGCGCCACCAGTTGTCTGATTTCTCCAACAGCTGCACTGCCGCGCCAAACCCGGTGCCCATCAGAACCATCGCGGAAGACGTCGACGAATTGAATGGCTTGGCTTCGTTCAATTACGCTTCGCGACGTCCACAACGAAACAAGGATGAACGAACCGATGTTAAATACCAGTGTCCAGAACAGTGCGTGGCTGATCGGGTCCAAGCCCTGCAGTCCCAGCAACGAATAGGGTTTCAACATCTCAATGGAGAACGGTCCGTGTTCCAGGAATGACGCAGGGATCCAGCCCGAACGCGCAAATGACGGAATAAGTAACGTATAGGCCCATAACACAAATCCCGCAGTCAGCCCGGCAGTGGCACCCGCGCGATTACCGCGCTTCCAATATAGACCCGCCAGGATCGGTGGTGCAAATTGGGCGGCCGCAGTAAATGAGACAAGCCCGATCGAGACGAGTGCATACGAGTCGCCAATCAGTCGGACATAAACATACCCCAGCAACAGTAGCAGCGCGATCGTACATCGCCGTATCGTCAGAATGAGGCCACTCAAGTCAGCGCGCTCGGAAAGGTGCAGCTTGCGCATTCGCAAAAGGAAAGGCATCACGAGATCGTTTGAGACCATCGTACTAAGAGCCACCGTCGCCACGATAATCATCGCTGTTGCTGCCGACAGGCCGCCAATGAAAGCGAACAGCGCCAGGGCCTCCTGCTTTTCGGCCATCGGCAAAGTCAACATAAACGTATCTGCATTCACTGTGCCGTCGGGAAATCGCAACAGGCCACCAAATGCGATCGGCAGCACGAAAATATTGATCAAGAAAAGATAGAGAGGGACGAGCCAAATCGCCTTTTTCAAATGTTCTTCATTCACGCATTCGACGATCGTGACTTGGAACTGCCGGGGTAGAAAAATAATCGCACACATAGACAAGAGAGTCAGTGACACCCAGCTCGTATAGCCCCCTGAACCCTCAATGGTGAATAGGCTGGCTAGCTTTCCGGAGGCCTGAGCTTTCTCGAATATGTCACCGAAACCGTCATACATGCCGAACGTGACAAACAGACCGACGGCGAGAAAAGCCAGGAGTTTCACAACCGACTCGAAAGCAACAGCCGCGACCATTCCCTCGTGATGCTCGCTGGCATCGATATGGCGAGTGCCGAAGAGTATGGCGAACATGCCCAGGAAAACTGAAACGTAAAGGGCTGTGTCTGCAAATATCGAAACACTATCCGAGTTCGACGGCACCGAGGCAACCCACGGATACTGCAGCAGCATTGTGAAGCTAGTGGAGACCGCTTTCAGCTGCAGCGAGATGTAGGGCATGATGCCCACCACAGCAATTATCGTAGCAAGGCCACTCAGCGTTGCGCTCTTGCCGTATCGCGACGCAATGAAATCAGCAATCGATGTGATCCGATGGACCTTGGAAATACGGATTATCTTCCGCAACACGAACCAGCCAAGAATAAATGTTAGCGTCGGTCCAAGGTAGATAGGCAAAAAGCCTACACCATTCGAGGCAGCGCGACCGACGCTTCCATAGAAGGTCCAGGACGTGCAGTAGACGGCGATCGAGAGGGCATAAATATATGGATTGGAGATAATACTTCGGTTCTGATCAGCGCGCTTGTCGCCCCAGTATGCAATGGCAAACAGGATGCAAAGGTAGAGGCAGGCGACGGAAACTATGATCCAGCCTTGCAACACAACCTTTACGCCCCTTCTGGATCGCCGGACGCTGAATTTTGCGTATGGTCATCAGCGGGCGGGTAGTTTTCGGTTGCGGGAGGGGAAAATTCAGCGACGAGCGCCAGAAGAACAATGAGCAGTGCCCAGGCAGCGAATAAGTACAAGTAGAGCGCTGGCACGCCTGCAACCAGCACAGGCTCATCAAAGATCGTTAGCAGCGGCGGATTGAGTAGCAGGACGCCGAGAAGAAATAGTGCAACCAGGCGTTCTGCTAATAGGTGGTTGGTGTTCATCGCCGCGCCCTTAGCACCTGCACCGGTCATCTTGATTCGACCAGCGCGACCTCACTCAGCTCGCCTTACGTTCTTCGCTCAACATTTCCTGCACGCGCTTCAAGATATCACGTGTCGAGAATGGCTTCGTCAAATAATCGTCGGCGCCCAGAGCTAGGCCCTTCTCACGTTCAGAGTCACGCCCCTTGGCGGTCAACATCATGATTCTCGTTGCATTCCAAGCAGGATTGGCGCGTATCGCTTTACACACTTCGAACCCATCCAACTTGGGCATCATAACGTCGAGGATGACGAGGTCGGGAACCATTTCCTCGACCTTCTTTAACGCCTCTTCGCCATCGCTCGCTGATCCGGTTTCGAAGCCAGCGTTCTTCATGACGAAACTCAAAGATGTGACGATATAGCTTTCGTCATCGACGATCAGGACTGATTTTACCATCTTTGCTTCCTTTCGCGGACTCAGCGATCCGCTGGCTAACCTTTGTCGGCCGATCACAAGCCATGTGATCAGCGGTTATTGAGCTTTGAGTTTGGCCGTTTGCACAAAGGCACGTATGGGGGGGCGTTCGTTTGGGTGGCGACCGTAGTCCTGGAGATCAGATTGCAAGATATTCGTGGCGGAGCTCTTCGTTATCTAGAACCTCCTGGGCAGTACCCGTGAACGCGACTTGTCCAGTATCCAGGATAATAGCGCTGTCGGCGAGCTTAAGCGCGGCAACAGCGTTCTGCTCAACAATAATCGTAGTAATACCCGCCTGTTTGACCTCTTGCAGAATCTTTTCGATTTCTTGAACGATCGTTGGTGCAAGGCCTTCGTAGGGTTCGTCTAAGAGGAGCAGCTTAATCTCGCGAGCGAGTGCACGCGCGACTGCCAGCATTTGCTGTTCGCCCCCCGAAAGCGTGACACCTTCCTGCTTCCGCCGCTCAGCCAGACGCGGGAAGTGATTGTAAATTCGCTCAAGCTCCCAGCCCTTCGGCTCCGCGATCTGAGCAAGTATGAGGTTTTCTTCGACCGTCAGACCCGGAATAATGCTGCGATCCTCCGGCACCAACTGCACACCTGCTTGCGCCGCTTGGTAGTCGGCCAACTTATGCAATGCCTTGCCGTTAAGAAATATCTCGCCGGCATTGAGGCTGGGATTGTCCATCCGCGCAATCGTTCTAAGCGTACTGGTCTTGCCGGCTCCATTGCGGCCGAGCAATGCGACGATCTCGCTTTCTGCAACATCGAATGACACACCTTGCACAATGTAGCTTTCGCCGTAGTAAGCGTGGATGTCCTTACAGGCGAAATAAGCATTCTCTTTTTGTGCGGCGGCAGATGCGGCTTGGGAGGTATCGGTTGCCATCGTCATCCCAGTTCTCCTCCAAGGTAAGCTTCAATTACTCGTGGATCCCCTTTGATAGCTTCAGGCTCACCTTCGACGATGACCGTTCCCTGAGCGAGAACAGAAATGCGTTCGGCCAAAGAAAATACAACGTGCATGTCATGCTCGATAATGATCTTTGTGATCCCGCGTTCACCGATCTTTTTGAGAAGATCAATCGTGTTGTTGGTATCGGCCCGTGACATTCCTGCGGTCGGCTCATCCAGGAGCAATAGCTTGGGGTGCTGGATCAGGCACATTGCAAGTTCCAGGCGGCGCTTGTCACCGCGAGAAAGCGAATCGGTGATGACGTTGCGCTGATCGGCCAATCCAACTTCCTCAAGCATGGACAGGGCTTCTTCACTCACTTCGCCGCGCTTTGCGATCGACCCCCAGCCATTGAATCGGAAGTTGCCATCGTGCTTGGCAAACGACGGGATCATGACGTTCTCCAACAAGCTCATGTCACCGAAGACTTCCGGCGTTTGAAAAACGCGGCATACTCCAAGCTGGTTGATTTCATGGGGTGTAATTCCACCGAGCAATGAAGTGCCGTTGAAATTTACCACGCCACTGTCAGGCTCCAATTTGCCGATCAGGCAATTGAGCAACGTTGACTTTCCCGCACCGTTCGGACCGATGATGGCGTGCACAGAGCTTTCTTTAACGCTCAGGTTCACATCCGTAAGTGCCTTGAGGCCGCCAAATCTCTTGTTGACTCCGGAAACTTCCAGGATAGCCATTTAACAGCCCCTCCTCATTCTGCCGGTTGGGTTTGTCCAGACCGGGAGTCGGCATTTGACTTGCCGCCGCCAGTGAACAAGTTGCCGATGCGCTGGGCCCCTTCCATCAATCCGCCCGGGAGGAAGATCACGATAAACATGAAGAGCACGCCCAAGGTCAGATGCCAGCCCTCGCCGACGAACGGGTGGGTGATCGTCACCATGAAATCAGCGACGCCGTCAGGCAGGAATTCGAATGCAGAATGTAGAATGCCCTTGTTGAAGGACGAGAAAATATTCTCAAAATACTTGATGACGCCGGCGCCAAGCACCGGCCCGAGTAGAGTTCCAGCACCCCCAAGGATGGTCATAAGCACAACTTCGCCCGATGCCGTCCACTGCATGCGCTCTGCACCTGCCAGAGGATCGGTAACGGCCATCAACGAACCGGCAAGCCCGGCATACATCCCCGAAACGACAAAAGCGGCAAGGAGGTATGGGCGCGTGTTGATGCCCGTATAAGACATCCGATTCTGGTTCGTCTTGATTCCGCGCAACATCATTCCGAACGGCGATCGGAATATTCGGATAGAGATATAGAACGATATAATAAGGATGATCGCGCAAAGGTAGAAGCCCTCGTAGCCGCTCATCTTTATTCCGAACAGGTTCGTGATAGGCAGACTTGAAGTGCGCTCCACACCAAACGCCGCATCGACCATGCGTGCATCACCCAGCGTCAGCTGCAAGCCCGTCTCACCATTGGTGATTGGCGTCAAAACCGAATAGGCAAGGTTGTATGACATTTGCGCGAAGGCCAATGTCAATATCGAGAAGTAGATGCCAGCACGGCGCAAGCACACATAGCCAATCAATGCCGAAAACAGGCCGGCACAAACGACGCCAAAGAACAAGGCTGGTATCGCATTCATCGTCAGCAGCTTGAACGACCAGACGGCTGCATAAGAACCGATGCCGAGGAATGCAGCATGACCAAAGGAAAGGTATCCTGTCAGGCCAAACATGATGTTGAAGCCGATTGCAAAGATGCCGAAGATGCAAAACCGCTGCAGCAAATCGGGGTACGCCGCACCGAACGGCGCCAACACCCACGGGCTTGCCAGCACGACAGCGGAAAACACAGCCATCAATATAAGATCGTTCCGCGCCGTATTGCTGCGTGAAGCAGCCTCGACTTCGTGGATCTCAATTGTCAGCGGCTCCATGTCGAGCGGTGACTTAATCTTCTCCAAGTTCTGCGACATGGTTTTAGCTCTCCATCACGCCTTTGCGGCCCATCAGTCCGCGAGGACGAACGAGCAGAATGACGACGGCGACGAGATAAATAATGATCTGATCGATTCCGGGCAGAATGTTTTTGACCTCGTTCATCGAGGCGAAGGACTGCAGTACGCCCAGAAGGAAGCCGGCAGCTACAGCGCCAGGCAGTGAACCCATCCCACCGACAACAACGACGACGAAGGACAGGACAAGGAAGTCCATCCCCATATGGTAGTCGGGCGGCAATATGGGTGTGTACATTACCCCTGCTAGCCCGGCGACCACCGCCGCCAGTCCAAAGACAACCGTAAATCGCTTCTGAATGTTGATGCCCAATAGGCCAACGGTTTCACGGTCGGCCATACCTGCGCGAACGACCATCCCGTAGGTCGTGAATTGCAAGAAGGAAAAGACGATGCCGATGATCAGGCCGGAGAATAATAGGTAAATAATGCGCCAATAGGGATACACGACCGTTCCAGGATCAAATCCGATTATCGCGCCGATATCTGCTGAACCAGCGAGCAAGACGGGTGCTGCTTGCGGAATTGGGTTGGCCCCAAATTGCGCTTTGATGATTTCCTGAACGACGATTGCCAATCCAAAGGTGACGAGAATCTGGTCGGCGTGCGGGCGCTTATAGAAGTACCGGATCAGTCCACGCTCCATGATGACGCCAATGAGCAACATGATCGGTATTGCGAACAAGATCGAGAACGGAACCGAATAGTCGACCAAGAATGCGCCGAAATCACCGAACCATTGCTGGACAATTGGGGTCCTGGTTTCCGCCGGAGTACCCCAAGGGGTCAACTTCGATGGGTCAAGCGTGACAACTTCGTAGCTTAGAAACTTACCTACGGTAACAGCGCAGAAAGCCCCGAGCATGAACAACGCGCCATGCGCAAAGTTCACGACCCCGAGGGTTCCAAAGATAAGCGTCAGCCCAAGCGCAATCAGAGCATAGGCAGCGCCTTTATCCAGGCCATTGAGGATTTGAAGCAGGATGGCGTCCATCTTGCGCACTCCAATCCAGGAATTTTTGCTAGTGCCGATTGAACGGCGCAAGGCTCTCCGGCCGTGCTTGGCGCAACCATAGCAGTTGCGCTGTACGGCCGGAGATATGGCGATAGGCTAGTTAATCAACCTGATTATGCGCCGTTGTTGCAGGAACCAAGCTGTCCACCAAGCAGGTCAGGCTTGTATTCGACCTGCGAGCGAGGCGTAACCTCAACGACTTCGAGAACGTCGAACTTGGAATCCGGGTTTTCTTTACCCTTCACCACGAGCACGTCCTTGAAGCACTGATGGTCTTCAGCCCGGTATTCGGTCGCACCATTGCCCATTCCGTCAAACTTGAAGCCCTCAAGAGCCTTGGCGACATCACAAGGTGCAAACGAGCCGGCACGCTGACAGGCATCAGCGTAGAGGAGCGCTTGTACATAGCAGGTGTGCGCAGCCTGCGAGGGCGGGAAGCCGTAGGCCTGGCCGAATGATTTGACGAACGCCTTGGAGCCTTCGTCCTGCAGTGACCAGTGCCAGTTCGTTGAGCCGAAGATGCCCTGGACGTTCTTGCCGGCACCCTGAGCCATCAGGCGGCTATAGAGCGGCACAACAATCGCGAAGTCCTTGCCGTTGACCTGCTTGTCGCGAAGACCGAACTGGACGGCCTGTGTCAACGAGTTGACCATGTCCTTACCGTAGTGGTTGAGGACCAGCACGTCGGCTCCTGAATTGAGGACCGGCGTGATGTACTGCGAGAAGTCGCCGGCACCAAGCGGTGTGCGGACAGCCGCGGCGGTCTTCCAGCCAAGTGCCTCAGTGTATTTCTTGATGGAGCCTTCCTGCGACCAACCCCAAGTGTAGTCGGCCGTAAGATGATAGGCGGTACGATCCGTACCGAATGCATTCTTAAGCACCGGTGCCAGCGCCGCCCCAGACATCTCCGTATTAAAGAAGTGGCGGAAGCCGTTGGCCTTCTTGTCTTTGCCCGTCGTGTCGTTGGAGTGGGTCAGACCGGCCATAAATATCACGCCAGCTTCCTGGCACAGTCCCTGGACGGCGATTGCCACACCCGACGACGAACCGCCGGTGATCATGATGGCACCGTCCTTTTCGATCATGCGCTTGGCAGAAGCACGCGCGGCGTCTGATTTGGTCTGCGTGTCGCCGGTAACGAACTCGACCTTCTTCCCGTTGACGCCATTACCTTTCAGCTCTTTCGAGGTGAAGGTATTGAGCATTCCGCCGTCACCTTCGCCATTGATGTGCTGAACCGCAAGCTTGTAGGCGCGCAGCTCGTCAGCGCCTTCATCGGCATAGGCACCGGTTTGCGGCACGTTGAAACCGAAAATCACGCTCTTGCCCTTCGGCATGTTGCGATAGTCTGCGGCACCCGCACCGCGAACGAAGTGGAATGGTGCTGTCGCAATGGCCGCACCGGCAAGGCCGGTTTTCAGGATAAGGCGACGGTTGACGTTATCGTCGAATAGACTCATTGGGGCATTCCTCCAATTATCAATTTGAGGCGGCCACAGAAAAACCGGGCATGTTCCGGTTCTTCCGAACTACCTAGCAACACTTGTAAGCGCCACGTTGTGAAATCCCTACTATCAATTTGTATTCACAGAGATTTTTTGTAAAATTCCCCAGGCAGGAGTGCGGTAATTTGTAAAACTGTAAACCTGTCGTTAATCCAAAGAGTTGCAGAAAGAAGCACGCAATGGTTGCAATTCCAGTCGGTTCTCGCCTGCGTGAAGCTCGCAAGAAACATCGGCTCACACAGTCAAAGCTTGCTGAGATTGTCGGCATCTCAGTGAGCTACCTCAATCTGATCGAACACAACAAGAGAGCAATTGGCGGTGCCCTGTTAGGCAAGCTGGCGCGAGAACTCGAACTCGACATATCTCGACTGTCTGGCCAAGAAGATGCACGCCTCATGCAGCAGCTCGGAGAGCTGAGCGCTGAGCCGTTATTCCGAGATATCCAGCTTTCGGAAAAGGGCGCGCAACACATCGCCAGCCGGGAACCGGACTGGGCACGGGCTATCATTCGCCTGCACAATGAGTGGCGCAGTAACGGCGAACTCATCGAAGCATTATCGGATCAGCTGAATAGTGATCCATATCTGCTGGAAACCAGCCACGAAATCTTGACCCGCATCACGTCAATTCGGTCGTTCGCCGAGATTCTCGATGATAACGACGATCTAACCGAACCTCAAAGCGCGCGTTTCACGTCATTTATTGCCAAGGAGAGCGAGAAACTCACCAGCAGTGCCCGCGCGCTGTTTCACTTTTTGAGCGAACAGGAATCGCAAAGTCAGCCATCGACGCCTGCCGGTGAAGTCGATGACTTCATCATCGACCGCAACAACTACTTTCCGGAGCTCGAAAGCGAGGCATCGAAGCTCTTCGACCGGCTTCAGCATTCCGGCATGGTCGATGAGCGCGCGCTTATCGACGAACTGACCGATCGGTGCAGATTGACGGTCACTTTCGAAACCTTGGTCA
>JAJFHK010000420.1 GCA_021775655.1 Filomicrobium sp.
CCAAGAGCACATTTCCGACAAAGCCTAGTATTCGCGCCGGTAGGCGAAACACAGTCGAGCTGTCTCGCGTTGACATCGATGCAGCCGGTGACAATGCGATTCCGGTCAAAACCATCGAGCGCGACGTTCCGACTGACGAACCCAATGGAACAGTGGTGACGATAAGCAATGTTAAGTTAAAGAAGTTTGACGAGCGAGGCATCATAACGTTCATCGAAAGGCAATTGGCGCACTGGCGCGGCGAACCGTTAGTCACAGTTAACAATCATCCGTGCGAGTATAACGAGCCGGCGGTATCGCAGAAGCGCGTTGTAACGCCGAACGGCCTGCAACGAGCGATTTTGGGCGACGTTGAACTGACCCTAAAAGTAGCCAAGGCACATCTGGATCCAGAAATGCAGGGCGTCGCTGTTCACGCTAACGGTGCATTGCTTGAATCGACGCTGGCCGGGGCCGAGGGACAACCAATGGCGCAGTACATTTTTGGCGATGTTGACGTACCGGCATTGGACGACGACGCAGCGCCAATTCCGGCGTTTGACATGAGCCGCTCAATGCAATTAAACCGCGGCAACGACGTCGTCCAAGCCCTGTTGGCTTTCATCGGTTACGAAGTGGATCAACTGCGGAGAGAATTGGTAAAACAAGACAATGTGCGACGTGCTCAAGAAGATACCAAAAAGCTGAATCGAGAGGCGCAGATGATCGCTGACATGATCAACCGCGATTTTCACGAATTCAGCGAACGAGTTGCTCGCGTGAAGGCAAAGAGTGGGACGGGCCATGATATCGCCAATGCAACGCAAGGCGAGAGACATAACGAATCCAGTGATCTCGCGCCTGGGACAGCGCATAGTGCTGCCGAGGAGGAAGGACGTCCCTGGCCGATTCCCTCCGGTTTGCCCGATCCCATTCCGCGACCGGAGCCTACCGCCGATTCGTCCGAACGAAAGTCGCCTGAGTTGATGGATGCGTTAAGGGCTGACGCGAACGGCAAGCTGAAGGGCGACCCAATCGACCAAGGAGGAAGAACCAAGCGCTCGCGCGGCGGCTTTAGCGTCGAGTTCAGGGAAATGGGCGAAGAGAACCAGCGGGCAACGTACGCGTCGGCCGAACGGGCTATTTATGTGAACCTTGATCATCCGCAGATCTTTGCTGCGAAAGGCACTGGGAGTATCGACGATCCAGTGTTTCGACGCCTTGCGTATGAAGTGGCGTTCTCCGAATATGCGATTGCACTTGCCACGGAGATGGACAAGAACGGCGAATTCATCGAACCGTCTGACGCGATGGTTGAAATCCGCGAGGCAATAAACCGGATGGCCCGACGTGCGGCGGCACTCTACGGCTAATTAGCTGCGCGGGGCGCAACTGGCATGCCAATATCTCGTTATCCAAGACGTGGACATCCTATTGCGCCATCGGTGTTGGCCCCGTTCCTGCGAAGAAAATCGCCGGAAATCGGGATCCGGCTGGATGAACTCGATGCCGATTGTTGGGGCAAATATGGTGAGGCAACTTGTAGGCGACTTGGGAAAACTGTTGTTTCACACCTGGCTCGCCAGGTTGACGATATTATCCGCGTCCTGGGTGCATGCCATATCGCGCCCGCGGCTTCAAAAATCGGCCTAAGTGATCTCGACCTTGAAGTGCGTACCTGCAACTGTCTGGAACGCATCGACGTCGACCAACGGCACGATGGATTAGGGGACTTGACTATCCGCGAGGTATTAGAAATTCAATCTTTCGGAATCAAGTCGCTCGTTGATTTGCTTACGTCCATTGAAGCGGTCTTCGGCGAAGAGAGGACTGTCGACCTGTGCTCGAAGGGCGCTGCCAAAACCGAAGTATGCAGCCCGCTACCGCGAGGAATCTGTGATGTGATTCGTAGATCAGGGCACGTCCCGAGTGCATTAGCCGACATAAATGTTCCGGCACCGCCACCGGGAGTAAAACTCGATGAAATTGGTTTGCGCGAGCGGACAGTTACGGCTTTGCGCAAGGCTGGCTTCGCTAGGGACCCTACTGCAATCGGAAAGCTTACCCTTCGCCAAGCGATCCGCATCGTCGGACTTGGAACGGAAAGCCTCTGCGAGTTGATAGAGGGGGTGGAGCGCGCTGTGAGGTCGCAGCAACGTCGGTTCACGGCCAAGAATCTTGGCCGTGACGAAGCGCGGATTATACTTGAGGTTGTTTGTTGCCCAGCTTCACTTCCTGGGTGGGTGCTAGCGAGCGTAATTCCACCAATTCCGGCAGGTGTGCATTCCGATGCATTGGGGTTGCAACGTCGCACGCGCAATGTGCTTGAGAGAGAACGACTTTTCGACCTGTCGAGTTTGTCGCAGGCGACGATTGGCGACCTATGCAAACTCAAGGGCTTCGGAAGGTCTTGCGTAATCGATTTGTTAGCAAGGGTTTGTCATGTTCGTGCGTCGCGGAACTTCGGGGAGCCGGCGGCTGGATCGGCGATCCGTGACGTTTACCAGTCTATCGAGGCAATCTGTGTGATTCCAGGCGCTGAGAATATCAACGCAAAGGATCCTCGGTGCGGGCGGCTGCTACGTCGGATCCACGGGGATGTGGAAACGATCGGTCAATTATCACGGCACTACGATGACCCATCGGTGTTCGGGCAGGCAGAACACGTCAAAGCACTTCGAGATGCGATTGTCCGATGCACGACACTCACGATCGAATCCGAGCTAATGGAGATCCTAGTAAGGCGGGACGATTTACAACGCAACCAGCAAATGATTGCGGAGCATTACGGATTTGGCGGTGGTTCACTCGGGACGCTGGAAATGCTTGGCAACCGATACGGAGTCACTCGCGAGCGAGTTCGTCAGATTTGCGCGCCGTCGAGAATTTCTAAGCTGCCATCGCCACCGTTTGCTCCCGTCTTGGATGCCGCGTTGGTGCTGATCCGCGACAGTCTTCCGGAGATGGGTTCGAGCCTTGAGCGCATGCTTGTCAATCAGCGGATGCTCAATCGTGGAACAACGCTCGAGAGCATCGAACGGGTTGCACACGTACTTCGCCGCGAAACCGGTTTCGAGTTGATTGGCCCCACGTCGAACCAGTTCGCCTTGCACAAAACACATGCGAAGCGGCTTAAGAAAATCGAACAGACTTCGCGAAAGCTTGTCAGCAGATACGGGGCAGCAGTAATCCCGACCTATTCATCCTCTTGGCGTGAGGAGATGAAAAACATCGCGTGAGTCTCGTGGTTTCATGGGTTGTTGAACCACTTCCATGAACCACCGGGAGGTCACGCGATGGGTGAATCGCAGGGATGGTTATTCGAGCCGACTTTCAATCGCTCTGTCAAGGTCGACGAGACGGACGAGCGGATTACTTCCGATGGCGGCGTGTTGCTGTTGCGCGAGGCCGATCATCGGTTGGGCCTCACCGAGCAACTCGCCGCGCGGCTCGATGATCCGCGGCGGCAGGAGTTGATCCGCTATGAGCTGGTCGAGTTGTTGCGCGAACGCCTGTATGCGTTGGCAATGGGCTACGCCGCACAGGACGACGCCGACCGTCTGGCCCACGACCCGGCGATGAAACTCGCGACCTGGAACCGCCGCGGCCAGCAACCGCTCGACCAGCGCCTGGCCAGTCAACCGACGCAATCGCGGCTGATCGACATCCTCACGCTCACGCCGGGCAATCGCGCCGCAAATGCGCCCAACACCACTGCAAGCGGCCCGTCGCGCCGACCGGTAGGTACGCTTTTGCGCGATCGCAGGTCACGGTGTTGCTGTATGTGCTACCGCACGCGCCGCCG
>JAJFHK010000043.1 GCA_021775655.1 Filomicrobium sp.
GCATCATGGGCAAGGGCAAAACCATGGAGATCTTCAAGGAGGTGGGTCTGCCGCAGGAAGTCGCAGATCGCTTCGGTCTGCGCAGTATGTCGGGAAGCCACGGCATCGGTCACACTCGGATGGCAACCGAGTCAGCGGTAACGACGCTCGGCGCGCATCCCTTTTCGACGGCCGAGGACGAATGCATCGTGCACAACGGCTCGCTGTCCAACCATAACGACATGCGCCGCCGCCTCAAGCTGAAGGGCTTCGTAACGAAGACAGAGAACGATACCGAGGTTGCTGCCTGCTACATTTCCTCACGCATTGCCGATGGCGCGGATCTACGTGAGGCACTTGAAGGCACGCTCGCTGATCTCGACGGCTTCTTCACATTTGTCACTGGCACCAAGAACGGCTTCGGCGTGGTCCGCGATCCCATCGCATGCAAGCCGGCGGTCATGGCCGAAACGGACGAGTACGTCGCATTCGCCTCCGAATACCGCGCTTTCTCAGATCTCCCGGGAATCGAGAACGCCCGCGTCTGGGAGCCTGAACCGGCAACCGTCTATTTCTGGGAGCGCTGAGGATGGCGTCAGCTTTGAAACAGGTCGCTGCCGGAGACACCGTAAGCCTGCAGGCAGGACTGAACGACTTGCTCACACTCGACATGGCTGTGACGGAACTGCGTGAGGTCAACGCTACTCTGCAGACAGCAAGTATCGAAACAAACGACGATAGTTGGCAAATCCTGAACCCGCGCGGAAGTCACGCCGTTGCCGTCGGACTTGATGTTCCGATCAAAGTCATCGTGAAGGGCTCGACTGGCTATTATTGCGCCGGAATGAACAAGCAGGCGACCGTCCACGTCGAAGGCTCGGTCGGTCCAGGCGTCGCAGAAAACATGATGTCAGGCATGGTGATCGTCGACGGCGATGCGAGCCAGTATGCCGGCGCCACCGGTCATGGCGGTCTTCTGGTCGTTAAGGGCAACGCATCGTCGCGCTGCGGCATCTCCATGAAGGGCATCGATATCGTGGTTCATGGCAACATCGGCCACATGTCGGCGTTTATGGCGCAGAAGGGAAATCTCGTGGTGCTTGGCGACGCCGGCTCGGCGCTGGGCGATTCGATCTACGAGGCGCGGCTCTTCGTTCACGGGTCGGTGAAATCACTCGGCGCCGATTGTATCGAGAAAGAGATGCGCCCTGGGCATCTGGAGATTCTGAGTGATCTTCTGGTCCGCGCAGGAGCAGACGCCGACCCTACCGAATTCAAACGGTATGGCTCGGCCCGCAAGCTTTACAATTTCAACATCGACCATGCTGGCGAATATTGAGGCTGACAGACGATGGAACACACACACCCCACGATTCCGCGCCAGTCCTGGACGTTCTCCAACGAGATCAACTCGGAAATCCGTCGAGCGGCGTCGAGCGGCATCTATGACATCCGCGGTGGCGGTGCCAAGCGCCGTGTGCCTCACTTCGATGATCTCCTTTTCATGGGAGCATCGATGAGCCGCTATCCGCTCGAGGGCTACCGCGAGAAGTGCGAAACCAATGTCACGCTCGGCACACGCTTCGCGAAGACGCCAATCGAACTCGCCATCCCGATCACCCTGGCTGGAATGAGCTTTGGCTCCCTCTCCGGCCCAGCCAAGGAAGCCCTCGGTCGTGGCGCCACCTTGGCAGGCACTTCAACTACGACTGGCGATGGCGGAATGACCGAAGAGGAGCGCGGGCACTCAAAGCTGCTCGTGTACCAATATCTGCCAAGCCGCTATGGCATGAATCCCGATGATCTGCGTCGCGCGGACGCCATCGAGGTGGTCGTTGGACAGGGTGCGAAACCTGGCGGCGGCGGCATGCTGCTCGGCCAGAAGATCACCGAGCGGGTTGCCGGCATGCGCGATCTCCCTGTTGGAATCGATCAACGCTCGGCGTGCCGCCACCCGGATTGGACCGGCCCGGATGACCTCGAAATCAAGATCCTCGAGCTCCGTGAGATTACCAGTTGGGAGAAGCCGATCTATATCAAAATCGGCGGCTCGCGCCCCTATTACGATACCGCTCTTTCCGTGAAGGCCGGCGCGGATGTCATCGTTCTTGACGGTATGCAGGGCGGTACGGCGGCGACACAGGACGTCTTCATCGAGCATGTCGGCACCCCGACCCTGGCCTGCATCAGGCCTGCGGTGAAGGCGCTGCAGGAGCTTGGCTTGCATCGTAAGGTCCAACTGATTGTGTCGGGCGGCATCCGCACCGGAGCAGATGTTGCAAAGGCATTGGCGCTTGGCGCCGACGCTGTCTCCATCGGCACCGCGGCGTTGGTCGCGATCGGCGACAACGACCCGAAGTGGGAAGCCGAATACCAAAAACTTGGAACTACTGCGGGAGCTTACGACGATTGGCATGAAGGCCGCGACCCTGCTGGGATCACCACCCAGGACCCCGAACTGATGGCGCGCCTCGATCCTGTCGACGCCGGTCGCCGGCTACGCAACTATCTCAACGTGTTAACGCTTGAATGTCAGACACTGGCACGCGCGTGCGGCAAGAGCCACGTGCATAACCTCGAGCCCGAGGATCTGTGTGCTCTCACTATCGAAGCCGCGGCCATGGCCCAAGTGCCGCTCGCGGGTACCAATTGGATTCCCGGGCAGAACGGCTTCTGACACGCCCCCATCACGGCATCACGCCTAGGCAAACCCTCAACCGGATAGAGCAGCACAGGATTTATTGCCATGACTGATCTGGCCACCTTCGCTAAGGAAAAGGGCGTCAAGTATTTTATGATCTCTTTCACCGACTTACTCGGCGCACAGCGCGCCAAGTTGGTGCCTGCTGCGGCGATCGCCGAGATGCAGGTGGAGGGTGCAGGATTCGCTGGTTTTGCGACGTGGCTCGACATGACGCCCGCCTATCCCGACATGCTGGCCGTACCCGATCCCGACACCGTAATTCAGCTTCCCTGGAAACCCGAAGTCGCGTGGGTCGCCTCAAACTTGGTGATGGAAGGCAAGGAAGTCGATCAGGCGCCTCGCAATGTTCTGCGGCGTCTCATCCGAGAGGCCGACAAGCACAGCATTCGCGTCAAGTCGGGCGTAGAGGCGGAGTTCTTTTTGCTCTCGCCCGAGGGCGACAAGATATCGGATGCCTACGATACCGCCGAGAAGCCCTGCTACGATCAGCAGGCGATCATGCGCCGCTACGATGTCATCTCTGAAATCTGCGATTACATGCTGGCACTAGGCTGGGGGCCCTATCAAAACGACCACGAGGATGCGAACGGTCAGTTCGAGATGAACTGGGACTTCAGCAGTGCCCTGGTCACGGCCGATCGGCACTCGTTCTTCAAATTCATGGTCAAGTCCGTCGCCGAAAAACACAGCCTCAAGGCCACCTTCATGCCGAAGCCACTCGAAGGACTGACGGGCAATGGCTGCCACGTCCACGTTTCAGCATGGGACCTCGGCGGCACGACCAACCTCTTTGCTGATGGTGTCGACGAAATGGGTTTGTCGCGCCAGGCACGCGCTTTCCTTGGCGGAATTATGAAGCACGCCGAAGCGATGACAGCGATCACCAATCCCACCGTCAACAGCTATAAGCGTATCAACGCGCCGCGCACCACTTCGGGCGCCACCTGGGCGCCAAACACCGTCACCTGGTCAGGCAACAACCGTACACACATGGTTCGCGTGCCCGGTGCCGGCCGCTTCGAACTCCGCCTCGCAGATGGTGCCGCCAACCCTTACCTCTTGCAAGCCGTAGTCATCGCCGCCGGGCTCTCGGGCCTGCGAAGCGACGCCGACCCGGGTCCTCGCTATGACATCGATATGTACGCCGAAGGGCACACGGTGAACGACGCACCGAAGCTACCGCTCAATCTTCTTGATGCCATGCGGGTATTTGATGCGGATGAAGAACTGAAATCGATGATGGGCTCCGAGTTTGCAGCCGCTTATATGAAGATGAAGAACCAGGAATGGAATCGGTTCGTTTCGCACTTTTCGACTTGGGAGCGCGAGCACACCATTGACGTCTGAGTCGCCGAGTTGGTGATGGGGTACGCGGGTTCACATTCCGCTTCTTCTGGCTTCAAGCCAGTTGCAATTGAAACGAACCTCTCTCTACGCACCTTTCGGGCGGAGTAGGCCAAGTATGAGATATTCAGGTCTTCGCGTCGTCGTCGAGGCGTTAACGGGCCATAAGGGATGGAAGCCGCTGTGGCGCAATCCTGAACCGCAGTCGTCCTACGACTTTGTCATCGTTGGCGGCGGCGGCCATGGATTGGCGACCGCCTATTACTTGGCGAAAACATTTCGCGAGAAACGCATCGCGGTCCTTGAAAAAGGATGGCTTGGGTCCGGCAACATCGGCCGAAACACGACGATCATACGCTCGAACTACCTGCTTCCGGGAAACGAACCGTTCTACGAGTTCTCGATGAAGCTCTGGGAGGGATTGGAGCAGGAGTTCAATTTCAATGCGATGGTCTCCCAGCGCGGCATTCTCAACCTTTTTCATTCCGACGCACAGCGCGACGCCTTCCGCAGACGCGGCAACGCGATGCTACTAGCTGGCGCCGATGCCAAACTGCTCGACCGGGACGCCGTCCGACGTATGTATCCGTTCTTGAACTTCGGCAACGCCCGCTTCCCGATCAAGGGCGGCCTGCTGCAACCGCGCGCCGGCACCGCGCGCCATGATGGCGTCGCCTGGGGCTATGCCCGCGGAGCGGATGCCTTGGGCGTGGACATTCTGCAGAACTGCGAGGTGACCGGGTTCAAGATTGAGGCGGGGAAGGTCACAGGAGTCGAAACCACGCGCGGACCGATCGCTGCGAAAAAGGTCGGCGTATCCGTAGCTGGTTCTTCGAGCCGCGTGATGGAAAAAGCAGGCATGCGCCTGCCGATAGAAAGTCACGTCATCCAGGCCTTCGTATCCGAAGGTTTGAAGCTAACCATCGATGGCGTGCTCACCTTCGGCGCAGGTCATTTCTATATCAGTCAGTCCGACAAAGGTGGCCTCGTCTTCGGGGGTGATCTCGACGGCTACAACACCTACGCCCAGCGCGGCAACTTGCCAGTCGTCGAAGACGTTGCCGAAAGCGGCATGGCCATCATGCCGGTGATTGGCCGTGCCCGCGTCCTGCGCAACTGGGGCGGCATCATGGACATGACTATGGATGGATCGCCGATCATAGATCGAACGCATATCGATAGCCTCTATTTCAATGGCGGCTGGTGCTATGGCGGCTTCAAGGCGACACCAGCGAGTGGATATGCATTTGCCCACCTGCTTGCGACCGACGCCCCCCATCCGACTGCTAACGCCTACCGCCTCGACCGGTTCGCTCGAGGATACCTGATCGATGAAAAGGGCGCCGGCGCCCAGCCAAATCTTCACTGAGTCCAATCATGCTTATCCCCCACCCGCTGCTTGGTCCTCGCGATGCACAGGAGTTCACCTACCTGGGCGACGCAAGCCTGATCGCACGCCCCGATGGAACTGCCGCCGGCGCCGAAGAAGCGTTCTTCGAATATACCTATCTTCGCGATAACCCCGCAGGCACCCACCGCGAGCTTTGGTTCCACGAAGCTGGCGACCGCTCGTGGCTCGTCGTGACGCGCAATACCCTGACCCATGAGATCCTGGATGCGCAGCTGGCAAGTGACCTCGCCTTAGCCATGTGCCCAGAGGCGCGCGAATGAGCAGGTTTTCCGGAGGCTTGATCAACCGCAGCCGAGCGCTGTCTTTCACCTTCGACAAAAAGACATACAGCGGCCACCCCGGCGATACGCTTGCCTCAGCACTCCTTGCCAACGGCGTTCGCCTGATGGGCCGCAGCTTCAAATATCACCGCCCGCGCGGCGCCTTCACGGCCGGCTCCGAGGAGCCAAACGCCCTTGTCGAATTACGATCCGGCGCGCGGCGTGAACCAAATACTCGGGCGACTGTCGCAGAGCTTTACGACGGTCTCGTAGCTACGAGTCAGAACCGCTGTCCGTCGCTTGCATTCGATGCCATGCGTATCAACGATCTCTTTGCTCCCTTCTTCGCCGCGGGCTTCTACTACAAGACATTCATGTGGCCGGCTTCATTCTGGGAGAACGTCTATGAGCCGGTGATCCGCAGGGCGGCTGGCCTCGGCAGCCTGTCAATGGAAGCCGACCCCGACGCCTACGACAAGGGTTTCCTGCATTGCGATCTGCTGGTGGTCGGAGGTGGACCAGCGGGACTTTCTGCCGCCCTGACGGCGGCGCGGGCTGGCGCTCGCGTCATCCTGGCAGACGAGGATTTCCGTCTCGGCGGCCGGCTTCTTACAGAAACGCTTCTGCTTGATGAAGCCCCTGCGCAAAACTGGATTGGGAGCGTCGAAGCCGAGTTTGCAAGTCTCCCGAACCTCAGGGTACTACCACGGACGACAGTTTTTGGCGCTTATGATCACGGCATCTTTGGAGCGGTCGAGCGAACAGCAGATCACCTGGCCACCCCTGGGAGCTGCGTCCGGCAGACGCTTTGGAGAATCACGGCAAAGCGCACCGTTCTTGCCGCCGGTGCCCTCGAACGCCACATCCCCTTTGCGAATAACGATCGTCCCGGAATCATGCTGGCAGGAGCGATGCGCGCTTATGCCAATCGCTGGGCCGTGAGTGCCGCCGACAAAATCGCCGTATTTACAAACAACGACGATGGTCATCGAACAGCTCTCGACCTTGCATCCAAAGGAGCCGAGATCGTTGCTGTTGTCGATACGCGGCCTGAAGCAAAGCCTCGGGGCGACTATCCGTTCTTTCCCGGTTCCATGGTTATCAACGCACGGGGCACCCTCGGTCTCGTCAGCATCGACATCAGCCGCGACGGCGGTATTGAAAGACTGGCGTGCGGGGCACTTGGGGTATCGGGTGGTTGGAACCCGAACGTGCATCTTGCTTCCCATCATCGCGCGCGCCCGGTCTGGCGGGAAGACCTTCTGGCATTCGTTCCGGGAGACGTGGGCGGTCCGCCGGGCCTCCGTGCCGCCGGCGCGTCGGCAGGCTGCACTTCGATGCATGCCGCTCTCACCGACGGCGCCCGCGTTGCCCGTGAGACACTGGCTGATCTAGGAATCGATGCACGCTCACCCGACGTGCCGAAGGCCGAAGATGAAGTAGTGACACCTCATGCCTTCTGGCATGTCCCCGGCAACGGGCGCGCGTGGGTCGATTTCCAGAACGACGTCACCGTCAAGGACATCGAACTCGCGCACAAAGAGAACATGCGGCCGATCGAGCACCTTAAGCGCTGGACGACGCTTGGCATGGCGACCGATCAAGGAAAGACGGCAAACGTCACGGCCTTGGCGATCATGGCCTCTTTGACGGGAAAATCGATTCCCGAGACCGGTACGACAATGTTTCGCCCGCCCTACACCGGCGTCTCGATCAGCGTCCTGGGCGGCGGCGACAAGGGGCCTCACTTCCGGCCTCGCCGGCTGACGCCCACCCACCGGTGGGCTACAGAAAATGGCGCTGAATTCGTCCAGGCCGGACAGTGGATGCGCGCCCAATACTATCGCCGTTCAGGTGATGCCGAGCCCCGCGCGACCGTCGATCGCGAGGCAGCAGCCGTGCGCTCAAGCGTCGGCATATGCGATGTCACCACCCTCGGCAAGATTGATGTTCAGGGAGCCGATGCGGGCGCGTTTCTCGAGCGCATATACTGTAACGCATTGGCTTCACTGGCGGTCGGCAAGGTGCGCTATGGCCTGATGCTGCGCGAGGACGGCTTCGCTTATGACGATGGAACGTGCGCGCGTCTGGCTAATGATCACTACGTGGTCACGAGCACGACAGCCAATGCCGGTCTCGTCTATCGCAACATGGAGTTTGTCCGCCAGTGCCTTTGGCCGGATCTTGATGTGCAGATCATCTCCACGAGCGAGTCCTGGGCCCAGATCGCCGTTGCCGGTCCGCAATCGCGGACGCTTCTGTCGCGCATCGTCGATAATTTTGATTTGTCGAATGAAGCATTCCCGTTCATGGCATGTACTGAGCTGACCCGTTGTAGTGGAGTGCGGTCAAGGCTCTTCCGCGTGTCCTTTTCTGGTGAGCTCGCGTACGAGATCGCCGTGCCCACACGCTATGGCAACGCCTTGATGTCACTGCTGATCGAACTTGGCGAAGATCTCGACGTTACGCCTTATGGAACGGAGGCGATGGGTGTTCTCCGCATAGAAAAGGGGCATGCCGCAGGCGCGGAAATCAACGGCCAGACGACGGCACAGATGCTTGGCCTTGGCCGTATGGTATCCCGGAAGAAAGACGCGATTGGGGTCATTCTATCCCGACGCGAAGGGCTTGCGGCAGATGCGCGCCGCCTCATCGGTCTTTTACCTGTCGACACAAAGGATAAACTCGTTGCGGGCGCCCACCTGTTTGCCGTCGGCGCACAGAAGGTGACCGAAGCCGACCAAGGGTGGATCACGTCGGCGTGTCACTCGCCTCATTTGAAGTGCTATATCGCCTTGGGCTTTCTGGAAAACGGAGCGCACCGCATGGGAGAGGTGATCGTCGCCGCCAATCCGCTTGAGGACTCAGAAGTCTCCGTCCGTGTTATGAGCCCCCACTTCGTCGATCCAGAAGGAGTGCGCCAGCGTGCCTGATGTTCGTCTTGAGCCAACCACTCCTCTGGGGGCCGATCGCCCGCGCAGCGAAACATTCGGCTCCGTAACGGTCGTCGAGCGAACCGATATCGCGATTGCGTCTCTGGCCTCGCGCCGCGGCGCGCCCGAACTAACATCGATCCTGGGCGTCCCACTTCCGGTGCCCGGAGCCCTGAGTTCTCAGGGCGGCGTTATTGCAATATGGGCGTCTCTCGGCCAATGGTTGATTATCGCTGAAGGCCGGACGGATTTGGATTTTGCCTCCGAAGTGAAAGACGCAGCGCCGGGCTCTTCTGTCACCGATCAAACGGACGGGTTTGTCGCCGTCGACCTTGTTTCGTGCGACGGGGCAGAACCATTGCAAAGAATCCTGGAAAAGCTCGTCAACCTGGACCCTGCTCGCCTTGCACCCGGATGCGCCACGCGTACGTTGCTTGAACAATTGAGCGTTTTCCTCATTCGCCATTCAGAAACG
>JAJFHK010000421.1 GCA_021775655.1 Filomicrobium sp.
TGGCCACCTCGACCGGATAGGTCACATAGCGCTCAACTTCTTCGGGAGCGAGGCCGTCGGTCTCCGTGAAGACCTGCACCAGCGTAGGCGAAACGTCAGGGAAAGCATCGACCGGCAGTTCTCGATAGGCCTGGAACCCAGCACCGAGAATTCCGAGTGCCAGCACGCAAACCAGCAGCGGTTGCCGCAGGAGGGCTTCGAGCAAGTTATGCATTGGAGGCCTCTTTTAATGATTGTGGCCATCGCCGAAGCTGGATTTGGACAGCTGCGACTTGATCAGGAAGGCACCCTTTGCTGCATAGACTTCGCCTGGTGCGAGCCCGGCGACGACTTCCGCGTAACGCGCGTTCTGCCGGCCGATCTCGATTGGTCTCGGCTTGAAATCTTCACCCTTGCGAGCAAACACGACCGTCTTGCCATCCTGAGTATGGATAGCTGATTTCGGGACGCGTATTGCGACCTTGGATTCCGAAATGTCAATAATTGCCTTGATGAACATTCCTGGACGGAAAGTCTGCGAAACGCCTTCCAGCACCACGCGGGCCGTAGCCCTTCGGGTCTGTTCAGAAACATCAGGCGTTACGAACATTATTGTACCTTCGGCAGTCGCACCGGCCTCAGTCTGCAGGGTCACTTTCTGTCCGGCGTGAACCTTCGGCAGGTCGCTTGAGTAGACGCTAATGTTTATCCAAACGCTTGCGGTATCTGCGATCCGGAAGGCTTCGCGTTCGCTCGTCACCAATTCCCCTTGGACCAGATGACGGTTCACGATAATCCCCCCCATCGGGGCCCCCAGCGTATATTGAGTCAGGATGGAGTCGGGTTCTTTCGAAATCTCGTCCAGGGTTGCATCATCGATGCCGATCGAATTGAGCTTCTGCTTAGCGCTTCGCAATACAATACGGGCCTCGGAATAAGCGGCTCGGCTCGTGAGATAGGACTTCTCGGAAGTGATTTTTTTCTTTCTCAGTTCCGTAAGTCGCTCGTAATCATCCTTCGCAAGGCCAATACGTTCGATCGCAGCGAGATAGGCTGCCTTGAGTTCGGCCAATTCACGGCTCTCGATTTCGGCGAGAATTTGCCCCTTGGTGACGTTATCGCCCTCACTTGCGTTTACTGATTTTGCGATTCCGGCGACACGCGGAACTACGTGTGTAAAGCGGTCCATGTTGAACGAAACTTCCGCAGGTCGCGTGATCGAGTCAGCGAGGATGCCAGGTCCCGCCGTGTCCGTCGCAACTCCGAATTCTTGCATGACTTCCGGGTCGAGCCTGACGGTGCCTTCGGCATCATGCGAGCTGTGACCATCGCCATGACTGCCATGACTTTCGTGAGCACCATGCGCTTCGTTGCTTGTGTCGGCACTGGTTTTGCCGCGATCGTGTTGTTTGGAAGCCCCGCTCTTGTTCTGCCCCGTTTTGAGCACACCGATGAGTAGGTCGTTTCTATCGCCCTCGGAAATCGCAGCGACGACTTCACTGACCTTTTTGGCGCGGGCTTGCTTAAGCCGGTAGAGGTACGTGCCATCGTCCTGTGAAACGGCGACACCGTTTTCGTCGTCAATCGTCAAATCGATTCTCGCGCCCGTAACAGGCGACCCATCGGGGATACGATTGAGGAGAATAGTCAGGCTCCCGTCGTCAAGATTCCCAACGAGTTGATAGCTTTCAGAACGCGCGCTCAAATGAGGCGCGGAGGTAGCCTTCTGCACTGCTGTTGCGTCGTCGTGCGCATGCTCGTGGCCTGAGCCCGCGCGGGTGCTTGGCGCGTGAACAAGAACGGCGGCACCAATGCAAATAGCGGTCAAGGCGTTCGACAAGCGAACGCACAGGAAATCGGTCATGGATGGGATCCTCTGTCAGTCAAACTTATGGACGGAAGCAGATTCCGTTCGACCAGTTCTGAGCTGTCAGAGGCGGGTAATGGGCGGACGGTAGAGGGCACCGCTCGGGCGAGCTGTGCCGAACTCGTCAGCCACGAGGCCAAAGCGGCGGGTAGGGGCTGGCAGAGAAACCCGAGCTTCGGTGACCGTGATCGCCGTCAGGCACGAGTGGGCGTCACATTCCGATTTCACGTCATGTTGTTGTTTTGTATTGTCGTGATCGGTATGCGACAACGCCAAATGATAATCTGCCGAAGCATGACTGTGGTCGCCAGCGGCGACAGTATGGTCGTTTTCGTGGTCGGAAACATGGTCCGCCGATAATGAGGCTTGATCGATTTGATGACCGGCGTGGTACGTATGGCGCTGAAAATCGACGAGACCGGCGAGGAAGAGGGCAAAGCACAGTAGCGCGCTGACCGTGCGGAATGCGGGTCGCAACCTTCCATTGCATGCTCGACCAATTTGCAGCATCGATCCCCGAGGTTCTTGAACGTCGGTGTATTCCGTACTTCGGTTTAGCTCATAGTTCAACGAACTGAAGCAGACACATCACCAAATGCTGAGTTTGTCGCAGATTTTGCGGTGAAAGTGCTTAAGTTGAGGTGGCGATTCTTATCACATTCAGCAAGTCGAACAAAGTTCGCTCACGACTTATGATGCTAAGGGTTAGCATCGATGTTTTGGTAGATCGCCGGACACAGTCAGCCTACCGTCGATATTTGACAGTAATGAGTACATCGAGGGAACTCGATGCGATAGCCTCGGCTGCGGACCACGCGCTTCCTCGCTCCTGTCGTCGAGAATGGCCACAACCGGCAATTCCGACTTCAGCCGTCGCAGCAATTGCCACCAGTCTGAATCGGCGGGCAAGGAACCGTCCCATAGCTGCAGAAGACGCAACAATCACCGGGCTTGGGCCGAATCATCTTTCCGCATCCCTTGCAGGGATAAAATCCGACACAAGCGTCGAGCGGCATGTTTTCTGTTTCAGTGTGACTGCAGTGAGGGCAAGTGATGTTCGACTTGGTCTCAATGCTCTCGTCGTCAGTGGCCACTACTTTTCTCCAAGCTGGTCGGCAGGCCGCATTCGACCTGCCAGCCAGTCTCTAAAGGACGAAGTTTACTTCGCAGATTCCATTTCAGTGACGCGGTACTTCTTGTCGCGACCAAGTTTGAGCTTGAAGTCGACCTTGTCGCCGGCCTTGACGCCACCCAGGTCGACGCGCTTTGTGACCGGAAGGTCCATGGTCATCGTTGGCCAGCCCAATTCGGGCATCGGTTCGTGGGTAAGATTGATCATGCCTTTATCGGCATCGATCGAGTTGACCACGCCGACACCGCTGGCCTCGGTTTCGCCGGGCATGGCTTCGCCGTGATTCATTGAACCGTGGTCTATCATCTTTTCGCCGGACATCTTGCCGTGATCCATTTTTCCGTGATCCATGGCTTTTTCCTCAGCGACCGCCGGAAAGGAAAGCGAGGCAAAAAGTATTGCGGCTACTAGTGTTGTTCGTTTCATTTTCGTCTCCTTGCTTTGTTGAGTTGATTGATCGTGATCCGCACTTAGAAACCGAACTTGCCGTATTGCCGAGGCTCATTGCCCGGCTGCTGCGGTTACACTGGAAGGTGTTTTTGAAGAAACACTGCGTCCCCGATAATGCCTGCCTTCCCAGATGAGATAGACGACAGGTATGACGATCAGGGTCAGTACGGTTGTCGAAGCCATGCCGCCAAGCATCGGCAACGCGATGCGGCGCATGACATCTGATCCGAGACCCTCGGTGATGAAGATCGGCGCGAGACCGGCGACGATCGTGAGAACTGTCATGAGTTTGGGTCGCACACGCATGGCCGCTCCTGCCATGACGGCCTCTTCCAATTCCCGAAACGTTTTGGGCGGATGCTCGCGGACCTGTTGGTCGATGTAGAGCAGCATTACGACTGCCGTTTCGACTGCGATACCGCCGAGCGCGATGAAACCGACAGCGACCGCCACCGACATGTTGTAGCCAGCCAGAAAGACCGCCCACAATCCGCCAATCAGGCCGAATGGTAGCGACAGCATGATTATGACGGTCCGATCGAGCTTGCCGAAGTGAAGCATCAGAAGAACGAATACGATGAGCACGGCGGAGGGAACTGCAATCGAAAGGCGTTCCGTTGCTTCCTGCATCTGCTCGAATTGTCCGGACCAAGCGATGGCATATCCGGGCGGAAATTCGACGGTTTGTGAAATGGTTTTCTGCGCTTCAGCAACGAAACTGCCGATGTCGCGATCCGCAATGTCGACAAATACCCATCCAGTCAGGCGGGCATTTTCCGAACGGATCATAGGTGGGCCGTCGACATAGACAATCTGTGCGAGTTCCGCGAGAGGGATGTGCTGCCCCTGCGGTGTGGGCACGAGGATTTCGCCGAGTTGATCGGTTGATTCCCGGAACGGGCGATCGTAGCGCAAGATTATATTGTAGCGCTCGCGGCCCTGAACGCTTTCGGCGAGCTTCATTCCGCCAAGCGCAGTCTGAATGACCGATTGGAAAACGGCCAAGTCGATATTCCGTCTCGCCAACTCTCGCCGGTCGGGCTGGATTTCGATGTACTTGCCGCCTTGCACCCGATCGGCGAATGCAGAGCGGGTTCCAGGAACATCTTTTACAGCACCTTCGACGGCCAGCGCGATCCGCTCGATCGTGCTCAAGTCATTGCCGGAAATCTTGATGCCGATTGGGGTGCGTATTCCCGTCGAAATCATGTCCATGCGGATCTTGATCGGGTAACCCCAGGAATTGACGAGACCAGGGATCTTGGTGCGAGCATCGAGTTCCGAAATCAGCTCTTTTGATGTTAGGCCGGCCCGCCATTCCTCCTTGGGCTTCAACTTGATCCAAGTTTCAATCATCGAAATCGGAGCGGGGTCGGTTGCGGTATCGGCACGACCAAGCTTACCGAATACCCGCTCGACTTCGGGTATCGTACCAATAAGCCGGTTCGTCTGTGCGAGGACCTCCTTGGCCTTGGTAATAGAAACTCCGGGTAGCGTCGTCGGCATGTAGAGAAGTTCGCCTTCATAAAGCGCAGGCATGAATTCGCTGCCGATCTTGGATAGTGGGATCGCCATGGAAGCAACAGCAGCGAGGGTCAAGGCGATAACCAGCCAGCGCGCTTTCATGGCAAGCCAAAGCAAAGGCCTGTAGGCGGCAACGAAGACCCAGTTAATAGGGTTCTGCATCTCCTTCAGAACCCTGCCACGAACGAGCCAGACCATCAGGACGGGAACGAGCGTCACGGACAGCATCGCGGCAAAAGCCATGGCGTAGGTTTTGGTGAAAGCGAGCGGTGCAAATAGCCGGTAGCTTTGCCCTGTCAGCGCAAAGACCGGCAGGAACGATACGGTGATGATTAGGAGCGAGAAGAACAGGCCAGGGCCCACCTCCTTGGCTGCCAATAATACTGCACCCTTGCGCTCCTCTGGAGTTGCATCAACCGGCATCATGGACAGCTTGCGGTGGGCGTTCTCCACCATGACGATCGAAGCATCGACCATCGCGCCGATGGCAATCGCAATGCCGCCAAGTGACATGATGTTGGCGGTAATCCCCTGCTCAGCCATGACGATGAATGCGGCGAGCACACCTAGCGGCAGGGTGATGATTGCAACGAAGGCCGAGCGGACATGGAGGAGAAAGATGAAGCAAACCAGGGTGACGACGATGCCTTCCTCGATCAGCTTGTTTGTCAGATATTCGACCGCACCTTCGATCAATGGCGCGCGATCATAGACGGTGACGATTTGGACGCCTTTGGGGAGGCCAGACTGGAGTGTTTCGATCTTCGTCTTGACGGCATCAATGACGGTTAGTGCGTTCTCGCCGGAGCGCATTACGATAATGCC
>JAJFHK010000422.1 GCA_021775655.1 Filomicrobium sp.
GACTTGCGGTGCTCTTCTCGGAAGTATCGCTCTTGCACTCGATCAACCACCCGGCACAGCCGCCATTATCGGGCTGGGACTGGCTCTATCGTCGACAGCGCTGGTCATGCAGATGCTTGATGAGCGGCGCGAACTGACGACCGAGCACGGTCGCAAGTCATTTGCGATCCTGCTGTTTCAGGATCTTGCCATCGTCCCTCTGTTGCTGCTTGTCGCTATACTAGCTCCGACCGGTGAGCCGATCACACTCGCGACGGCACTCCCAAAAATCGCTCTAGCCGTCGCGGCACTTGCCGCGCTGGTACTCACCGGAAGATATCTTCTCGATCCCGCCTTTCGCCTTCTCGCAAAAGCGCGCATGCCAGAGATCATGACGGCCAGCACACTCGGCTTAGTCATCGCGGCCGGTTTGTTAATGGACCTCGCTGGAATGTCATATGCGCTCGGTGCATTCATTGCCGGTGTCATGCTGTCGGAATCAAGCTACCGCCACGAAATCGAAGCCAATGTCGAACCATTCCGCGGACTGTTTTTAGGACTGTTTTTCATCGCCGTCGGATTCTCTCTCGACTTGCGAGCCGTTGCTGCAAACTGGCAGACAATCGTCATCGCGACCCCCGCGATCATGGCGCTCAAGGCAATCGCAATTTATGCCACAGGCCGCATCAATGGCGGGGGCCACGACGTATCGGCAAGAATGGGGCTCGCACTTTCACAAAGCGGCGAATTCGGTTTCGTCCTATTCGCAGCAGCGGCAACCGCGGGAGTCCTCGAACCATCGACGGCTTCGACCCTCATCGCCATCGTCACCGTTTCAATGGCACTTTCGCCGCTCACCGCCCGCTTGGAACCAGCATTGCTTTCTGCACTTGCGATCAAGTCCATCGAAGAGAATTTTGACGATGCCGGCGGGTCGGTTCTGATTATCGGATTTGGGCGCTTCGGGCAGGTTGCTTCACAGCCACTGTTTGCGACGGGCGCTGCGGTTACGATCCTCGACGTAAACCCGGACCGCGTCCATGAGGCTGAACGGTTCGGCTTTCGCGTCCACTACGGCGACGGGTCTCGACGCGATGTTTTGCGTGCAGCAGGCGCTGCCAAAGCCGAAGTTATCATTGTCAGTGTCAACAGTAAGGAGACGGCAAATCACATCGTCGCTTTGATCGGTACCGAGTACCCTCAGGCGAAATTGCTGGTGCGTTCAATCGACCGAAGGCATTCAATCGAACTGGCACACCACAACATTGTCTGCATCGTCCGCGAAACATTTGAATCGGCGCTTCGCTTGGGCGAACACGCTTTATTGAACCTCGGAAAATCCGATAATGAAGCATCGGCAATCACCGAGGACGTTCGCCAGCGCGACCGCGAACGTCTTAGGCAGCAAATCGACGGCGACATAATGAGCGGTCGAGACCGCCTCTACGGTGTCCGCGTGACGCCCGAGCCACTTGTAAAGAAATCTACTCAAAATTCTTGAACCTCAGAGCGCACCAACAAGGTAACACCCCCAGAACGAAAAGCCGTTACCAACGGCATCGTCAATAGACTGCTTCGATGAAAAAGTTGCCAATTATCGGCGCGTACCGACCGGTCGCATCGTCCCGCCACCGACGGCACCACCACGCATGAAACCCATCGTAGGCATCCCAGCAGGCTCCCGATCAGCGGCAATCGTCGGACCTTCCAGCGCTGCCGCTACACCGTCTTCAGCAGGATCGGCAATCAGCGGCAATTCACCTGACCGCATCGGCACCGGACGACCATCAGCACATGTGCGATGCGCTGCAAGATCAAGCCCGCCAAGTCCCAACCGGCCCGGCAATGGCGGCTTCCGGCCATACCGCACGTCCCAATCAGCGACCATCCCAGTTGCCTGTTCGCGTACACCCTGCGGAGCCCCGCAGTAGATGTTCTGGTAGATGTCGTCGATCCATACCTGCTCGGAGGCGGGCGCATTCTTGACCGCCACGGATATCAGAGTCAGTGCGCGCACCGCATCCTTCGGCATGAATTTGCCGCGCCAGTATAGGTCGGCAAGGAAGGCCTGCGCGCCGGCGTGACCGTTTTCGGCCAGAACTGACAACCAATGGCGCCCACGTGCCACATCAGCTGGCACACCTTCGCCGTTGATCTGCATCTTGGAGAGTTCGAACTGCGCGTCTTCATCATTGAAGAACACTGCCGCGTGATGGAAATACTCGGCAGCCAGCTGCGGATTGGCCTGCAACCTGATTTCCGCAAGACCACCGCGAATGTACTTGGCAAGCGCAGTCAAAGTTGCTGCAACATACGGTGCCCTTGCATCGTGATCGGGATCGACATCTGTGTGCTCATTGGCGATGCGCTGATAGAGCATGTACGCCTTACCGTGGTCGGTATAGGCCGAATTGCTGTCGGCATAGAGCACAGCAAGATAATACGAACCAAGGAACAAATTCTCGGAGGCCGCAAATTCAAGTGCCGGGATCGCGATCTCATGGTAGCCGCCGTTATAGGCACTGATGCCCTGACGCAAAGCGTCTTCTGGCGAACTAAATCGCGGTGCGGCTGTTGCGGGTGCTGCGAGCACCGCCAGCAAAATCCCAGCAATCGCGATCAGTCGCGAAACCGCCCACTGGTTTTTGTTCATATCAAATATCCGCATAGCAGATCACTTCGGCCTTTCCGCCTGCATGAGTCACAGCGCCCTTGTTCGCCGGGCCAACTTGCTCAGCGTATTTGCGCAAGACTCCGCTTTGATAAGGATTGCTTGGAGACGTCCACTCGCTGCGACGCCGGTCCAACTCGTCCTGCTCAACATCAAGATCCAGCGTGCCCGTTTCCGCATCGATTGTTATGATATCGCCATCACGGACCAATGCAATCGGCCCGCCGACAGCAGCCTCAGGTCCCACATGACCGATACAGAAGCCGCGCGTCGCACCAGAGAAGCGCCCATCTGTAATGAGCGCCATCTTGTCACCTGCACCTTGGCCATAAAGTGCCGCCGTGGTCGAAAGCATCTCTCGCATGCCCGGACCACCCTTGGGGCCTTCATACCGGATAACGATGACTTCGCCTTCCTTGTAGGAGCGATCCTCAACGGCTTGAAACGCATCTTCCTCGCAATCGAAACAACGCGCCGGTCCGCTGAATTTCAGGTTGGTCATCCCGGCGACCTTGACGATCGCCCCCTCGGGCGCAAGCGAGCCGCGCAAACCGACAACGCCACCCGTCGGCGTAATCGGATTGGATACCGGGTAGACAACCTTCTGATCGGTATTAAATTCAACGTTGGCGAGATTTTCAGCCATCGTCTTGCCGCTCGCCGTCATGCAGCCGCCATGCAGGAAACCACCGTCGAGCAGCGCGCGCAGGATCTGCGGCACGCCGCCGATATCATAGACATCCTTGGCGATGTATTTGCCGCCCGGCTTTAGATCCGCGATGTAAGGCGTGCGCTTGAAGATCTTGGCAACATCGAACAGATCGAACTCAAGACCCATCTCGTGCGCCATTGCAGGCAGATGCAGCGCTGCATTCGTCGAACCGCCAGTCGCGGCAACGATCGTCGCAGCATTCTCGAAGGCTTCAAGTGTACAGATGTCGCGCGGACGAATCTTGTTTGCAAGAAGCTGCATCACAGCTTTGCCGCTCTCGACACCGTATTGGTCGCGATTTTCGTAAGGCGCTGGCGCGCCTGCCGATCCTGGCAGCGCCAGTCCAATCGCTTCGGAAACGCACGCCATGGTATTGGCCGTGAACTGCCCGCCGCATGATCCAGCTGACGGACAGGCAACGCACTCAAGAGCGTGCAG
>JAJFHK010000423.1 GCA_021775655.1 Filomicrobium sp.
CACGACTCTACGACGGAGGCTCGTTGGATGAACTGGATTGAGAGACTCCGTATGATCGAAGCACTGGAAGACGGTGAATTCGACTCTGTTCTCGTAGCAGAGATGGAGCATCGTGCCACCAAGGCTCCCCCATCCGCTGAAAAGCTGGGTGCCCCTCGATCCATCAGATTTTCGACTCCGACCTTCAAGGAATACTCTACCTCAGAGGTTCAGGGCTGCAGCAAGAATTCGTTCCCCGCGTTCTCTGTTACAGCAGGCGCTTGCGCGTTGGACTGCGATCATTGCCAGGCGAAGATTCTGGAGCCCATGATCCCGGCAACGACCCCGGAAATGCTCGACCGCAAAGTGCGCGACCTCGTTCTATTACAGGATTTGCAAGGGTTCTTGCTGTCGGGTGGTTCCAACCGCCGCAACGAGATCAAGTACGAAAAATTCCTACCCGTTGTTGAAGGCATCAAACGCGACTTCCCACACCTGAAAGTTGCAATTCACACCGCACTGCTTGACGAACCCCGCGCAAAGTCAATGCAAAGTGCCGGTGTCGATACGGCAATGATGGATGTGATCGGAGCACAAGACACCATTCGCGACGTTTATCATCTCGACCGCACAGTCGAAGAATTCGAGTCGACCTTGGCGGCCCTCTGCTCGACCCACATGGAGATCGTTCCGCACATCGTCATCGGCCTGCACTACGGCCGCATTCTCGGCGAAGTAAACGCTCTCGACATCTGTGCACGCCACAACATACATTCATTGGTCTTGGTCGTGGTGATGCCATTCTACGCGCGAACTGGCACATTCGTGACACCCGAAACAAGTGACATTGGCCGCATTTTCATGGAAGCACGCCGACGCTTGCCTAATAAGAAGGTTCTGCTCGGCTGCGCGCGCCCTGCCGGAATGCACAAACGCGTCACCGACGCCTACGCAGTCATGGCTGGCCTCGACGGAATCGCATTCCCAGCCGACGGAGCGGTCGCGCTCTGCGAAGAAATCGGCCGGCCATACGAGCAACAGCACGCCTGCTGCTCTATCAAGGTCGGCGGCACTATTGAGGCGCGGCCAATAGCGACCGCGTGCGCAGGATAAGAGGCTAGGGCATGAGCTGTCTGAAACGAGAAGTCGCAATTCCCTCAGCCAAGGGTGTTGGTGGCCTCGACTTTAATGCCCTTGAGACTATGACTCCACGCGCACCAGTGCCAACCCCGCGCGAAGCAAAGAACGGTGGCCGCGTTAAGCTCGCCAACGTTCCACCTGAAGGGGTCTACCTGCCCAACAACAATCGCCTTGCGCCGCATATGCGCTCGCCAGAGTACGTGCAGATGTCGACGGCCGCAGCGATCACGCTAGGATTGATGTCAGGCAAGATGCACGGCTGCTCTTGTACCCGGTGTTTGAACCTGCTCCTGAGTTATCCCGAAGGCTGTCGAGCCAACTGTGCCTACTGCGGGCTTGCACGTCACCGTGAAGCCGACCGAGACTATGCCGACCGCAATTTCATTCGCGTCGACTGGCCAGCGGTTCCGATGGCGCAGATCGTGGAAAAAGTCGCCGACGATGGCGACAAGACACCGTTCCACCGCATGTGCATTTCGATGATCACTCATCCCAACTCAGACGCCGATACCGTGACCGTCCTCAAACAATGGACCGACCGGATCGACCCAGCGACCGTGCCTGTTTCAATCCTGTCCAACCCGACCACAATGACGCGTCACGACGTCAAAACGCTTCATGAACTTGGCGCAGATATTTTCACCGTCGCACTTGATGCAGCGACACCGGAGATCTTCGATCGCACCCGTGGCAAGGGCGTACAATCCCCTCACTCCTGGGCCAAATACTGGGAAATCCTCGAAGACGCGCGCGATATTTTTGGCGATCAGAAGTTCGGGGCGCACATCATCGTCGGAATGGGCGAAACAGAGTACGACGTTCTGTCCTTGGTCCAGCGCCTCGTCGATTTGGGAGGCCACAGCCACATGTTCTGCTTCTTCCCGGAAAAGGGCTCGCTGATGGACCACCTGCCGGCAACGCCTCGCGACCAGTGGCGACGGGTGCAGCTCGCACGATATCTCATTGATTACCGCGGCGTGCGCGTCGACCAATTGAGCTTCGACGAAGCAGGACGCGTAAGCGATTTTGGCATCCCGAAGGCCGAACTCAACGACATCATCAATCAGGGGCTCGCGTTCCGCACAAGCGGCTGCCCAGGTAAATTTCAGGAGGATATCTCCGCATGCGACCGTCCATACGGCGATAGTCCGCCATCGAATATCGCGAGTTACCCATTCCAACCCGCAGCAGCCGACCTCCGCAAAATTCGCCACCAACTCGACATGGAAAAACCAGGCGAAGCCTACGTTGAAGGCGAAGAGATCGAGGTCGAGCGTTCTTAAGACATGGCAATAGATTTCCGAGTCATCGACACCGGGGTCCGCGAGGGTCGCTTACAGATCGCGTTCGACGAGGCGCTGATCGATCTACACAAGTCCGGCAAGTCACCTGACACAGTGCGGTTTTTGCGTTTCCCCCCGACCGTTCTGGTTGGACGCCACCAAGCGATAAGCCACGAACTGAAAATTGATCACGTTCGCAAAGAAGGCATGGGGGTTGTGCGCCGCATTACCGGCGGTGGCGCTATTTACCTCGACGAAGACCAAGTCGGCTGGGAAATCGTGCTATCGCGCAGCCGTCTGCCTTTACCAACGCTCGGCGACTATACCGCCAGGATCTGCGAGGCCGTGGCGGATGGCTTGTCCCGTACGTTCGGCATCGACGCACGCTTTCGGCCACGCAACGACATCGAGGTCGATGGACGCAAACTTAGCGGGACGGGTGGATACTTCGACGGCGATACACTGATTTATCAGGGCACGGTCCTGGTCGACGTCGATCCTGCTGCAATGATGGCCTGCCTTAATGTTCCCGCCCCCAAACTCGCAAAGCGCGACTTGGATAAATCGGAAGCTCGAATAACGACCCTGAAAACCCTCCTTGGCCACACCCCCGAAATCGAAGAGGTCCACAGCGCCGTGCTGTCGGGGCTGAAAGCAAATCTCGGACTAGATTTCACATTCGAAGCCGCAACAGCCGAAGAAGAAGCATTGGCGCAAACGAGGTTTGACGAAGAAATTGGGACCGACGAGTTCGTCTACTCAATTGATAATCCACGGCGCGAAGACGTGGTCGAAGCGACGACCACTTCGCCCGGCGGCACCGTTTCCGCATTCGTACGGCTCGAAGGTGAAGGTCAGGCCCGTAGAATCCGCGAGGTCCT
>JAJFHK010000424.1 GCA_021775655.1 Filomicrobium sp.
TAGAGCGGTAGGATATTAAACAGGTTTGGCTGCATCAGCAGGGTGGGTGCCGTCAGAAGGGTCTGCACAGGTGCGTCGGTGACGGATTGAAACCCGATATGGGTGACGTATTTCTCCTCGCCCGTCGCCAGTGACGTTGCATAGAGCATCGCGCCACCTACGATGAGCGTGCCGATATGCCAGAGGTAGACCGAGCCCACGCGCCCGTAGACTTTGAAGGCACTGGAACTGAGCGGCTGTTCATCGAGGCGGCGTCCATATGCGAGCACCGCCGAAAAACCGGCAAGGAAGACGAACAGCTCCGCTGCATCCGAGAAGCCGAAGTTTCGTAGGGTTAGTTCGCTGAACCTGTTACCGGGTACGTGGTCGACGAAGATGCAAATCAGCGCGATTCCTCGGAAGAAGTCGACGCGCAGATCTCTCGTCTTCATCGATGCAGCCGAAACGCTACTATTGCCCATGATCATCCTCACGTTCCTCGCGCTGAGGAACTCTTCGCCCCGAGTTGAATTCAGTTTGATATGGGTCATAAACAGCGGCCCTAGGCTGCCGGTTCCCTGGATGCCAGCGGCGGCAGGGATAGAGGCCAATTCGTCGTGCGCTTGGATGACAGGCAACGCCCATCAGACAGCAATTTCTATCGTATGCCCGAATTCCTCGCCTTCAGTGCCGGGTGAACCACAGCTTTGCCATCATCAGGAGCGCTACTCTCGCTAACCTCGAGAGGAGTATCGTTATGCCTAAAAAAAATGCATTTGTGTTTGGGCCAACGACCATCCGACGCATGGGCCGTGCGTATCGATATGCACGTCAGGTCGTTGAACAGAAAACGCCGGAAGCTCTTGAAGAACCTAGTGCGAATGAAGTGCTTGCCAATGGTATCGTAGAGGGCGCGAAGCAAAACAAGAGGCTGCCGCGTCAGCTCGTTCGATCGATCATTGACGGCGTCCTGATGCGACGCTCCACCTAGTTCTGTCTTTTTTGACGCGCTCGAACCAGGTCACCGAAACTCAGTTTGACGAGTTCGGTGTCGACGTTTGCGTACTCGGCTATTGCAACTACGTTCTGGTGCGCTGTTGAAATGACGCTGGCCGGGGTAGCTCAGCTAAACAGTCAGGAATGAGCGGTCATGGGACACCCAGCATGCAAACCGATCAAAGACCTCAACTCGCATGAAGATACCTACGCACCAAACTCATCCCGGTGTTGTTTGGTCGGCGCCGATCTCAGGCCCCAACCCTTCGCTTCGCAGCCCAAAGCGCGCTGCACTATGCTGCCACGGGAACCAGACGTTGCTCCGCCAAATAACGGCTTCACGTCCTCGTGAACTCCTTGCGCTTTACTCCTATTCCATTCATCTCTTGACGAGGCTCAATCGCTGGCGCGCAATGTTACTCAGACTTCTTGCCTCTCTTACCGTAGCAGCACTTTTGTCGTGGATTGCGACTTCCACGGCGACGCTTGCTGCGTCGGTTCGCGAAGCACCAAGCGCCGAACCGAAGGTCCAAGCTCTCCTCATTGCCGACGTCGCAGCCGTCAAGCCTGGTACACCTTTCACTATCGCGCTTCAGCAGAATATTGCGCCACATTGGCATACCTACTGGAAGAACCCTGGTGACTCAGGCGAGCCCACGCGGATTTCGTGGAAGCCAGCGCCTGGTTTCGAGATCGCCGATATCGATTGGCCGATCCCCGACGCGATCCCAGTCGGTCCGCTTATGAACTACGGCTATTCCGATACACTGCTCTTACCGATACGCGTGGCTCCACCGACAGCGATAAATTCAGAGGAGATAACGCTTGAAGCACATGCCGAATGGTTGGCTTGCGAGACGATCTGTATCCCGGAAGCAGCCACCGTCTCGATAACACTGCCTGTGCATCGTGGAGTGGGTCCACCACCCACAAGCGGCAATGCCGCCTTGGTCGAAGCGGCAATGCGGCGTATTCCGATCGACCCAGGTTGGACCGCAAAAGTTACCAAACCCGGAAAAAGCATTCGACTTGACGTCGCCGCACCAGGTCTCGATGCGACGCGGATCAGCGAAGTGCGATTTTTTCCTGAAGACTGGGGAATGGTAGAGCATGCCGCACCGCAGCCCGTTTCCTGGCGAAAGGATGGATTTTTACTTGAGTTGCAGCCAAGTGACCTTACCCGGAGCGGAGCACCCCAGAAGCTGAATGGCGTGATCGTCATCAGCGAAATGAGCGGACCGACAGTTCTAAAAAATGGGTTTCGTATCACCGGCCAGAGCGTGGCAGAAGGCGTCGCTGCACCACTAGCAGCACCCAATGCACCAGCTGACGGACATACAATCGGTGAGGCCGCATTGGGCGTCGCCGACGAAAGCGACGCCCATTCGATTGGACTATTCCAGGCACTGATTTTCGCAGTCCTCGGCGGTATGATCCTCAACGTGATGCCCTGTGTGCTGCCGATCCTGTCGATGAAGGTCATGGGCCTCGCCGCGTCTGGCGGGGAGAATGCGATGCGTCCAGCATTCGCCTACTTGGCTGGTGTACTCGTGTGCTTTGCGCTGATCGCCGGACTGCTTGGTGTCCTGAAGGCCTCGGGGGAGACTCTCGGCTGGGGCTTCCAGTTCCAGTCGGCCGGTTTCATTCTGGCAATGGCAGCGCTATTCTTTGCACTCGGACTGTCGATGTCAGGTGTGTTCGAAATCGGTTCAGGAATCTCCGGTGTCGGCGATTCTTTGACCCGGCGCGAAGGGCTTTCAGGGTCGTTCTTCACCGGGGTACTCGCCACAGTTGCTGCAACGCCTTGCACGGCCCCATTCATGGGCGCCGCGCTAGGGTTCGCACTGACGCGCTCGACTGTTGAAATGACGGCAGTACTTCTCGCGCTCGGCTTGGGTTTCGCACTGCCGCTTGTTGCGCTGTCACTATCGGGGGCGCCAAAACGTCTGTTGCCGAAACCCGGGCCATGGATGAGGACGCTGAAGGAACTTCTTGCATTCCCGCTATATCTGACTGTTGTCTGGCTCGTGTGGGTCCTGTCGCAACAGACAGGCAGCGATGGCGTTCTTGCCGCCGGTCTGGTCCTGACCGTCGTGTCGCTGGCTGCCTGGCTTCTTTCTCAGGTCTCCTGGTCTCCGGTTGTTCGCGTGCCGGCGGCAATGCTGCTTGCAATCGGCGCCGTTTCGTGGGGCGTGCTGGTGACGCAGGCCGAATCGAACGCACTGGCGTCTCCATCGGAATTTTCTAGTACGACTGAGGGCAACACTGCATCGATTGATGCCCTGCCATATTCGCCGGAGACCGTCGAAAGATTGCGCGGAAGTGGAAAACCCGTGTTCGTCAACTTCACGGCCGCTTGGTGCATCTCGTGCAAGGTGAATGAGCGCCTGGCTCTTTCCGGTGCCAGCTTCAATTCTGCGCTCCAGGAACATGGAATCGCCTATCTCAAGGCCGATTGGACCAACAAGGATGACAGCATCGCGCGTATCCTGAAATTGCACGGGCGAGCCGGTGTGCCACTCTATCTGCTTTATCCGGCGGAACCGACCGCAGCGGCCGTCATCCTGCCTCAACTGCTGACCGAAGCGATTGTGCTGAGGCACTTTGCATCGCTCAGTAGAAAGACCTCGACGACCCCATCTATCTCGAAGCAATGATACAGGAGCGAACGGAACTCATGCGATCAAATCAACCGACCAGCAATTCACT
>JAJFHK010000425.1 GCA_021775655.1 Filomicrobium sp.
AGCCTGTCCAGGTGTCAACTGCTCGACGAAATGCTCCTCGACTTCTCCCAGGATGCGTCCACCCATCAACGGGCGGTCTGCTTTGGAAGGAGCGCGTGAAGTTACTTGCCGCCGTCGGCCCACAAGTCGGACCTTGATCAAAGGACTGGCAACGATCGTACCGGCATTCATCCGGTAGGCTTGGGCGGTTCTCCCGTTTGCAACACGAAGCCGGCCATCGGGCTCGGGTCTCAACTTCGCAAACCGGTCATAGGATTTCAGCGCGTAGCCACCGGTTGCTACGAAATTAGCGACACGCTCAAAGGTTTCGCGCGGCAACCACATATACGGTGATGCGCTGCGGACCTCTGCAAAAAGCTCGTCGATTGAGAACGGTGCCTGACACGACATGCCCAGAATGTGCTGTGCCAAGACGTCGAGAGAACCGCGCCGCGATAATGCGACATCCTGAACACCGGCAAGAGCGGCATCGAGCGCGGCCCTGCACTCCAATACTTCGAAACGGTTTCCAGGCACCAGGATGGCCCGACTCGGTTCGTCAAGGCGGTGGTTGGAGCGACCGATACGCTGCAACAGCCTGCTCGAACCTTTTGTTGCGCCGACGTTTATCACGAGATCGACGTCGCCCCAGTCAATGCCCAAGTCGAGCGTTGATGTTGCAACCACGGCGTCAATGGTGCCCGCGGCCATCGCGGCCTCTACCTTTCGCCTTTGCGCAGCATCCAGCGAGCCATGGTGCAACGCGATGCGTAATCCATCTTCATTGACCCGCCAGAGTTCCTGGAAGATGAGCTCCGCCTGCATGCGGGTGTTGACGAAGATCAATGAGAGCGCGTGCCGCTTGATCGCCTGATAGATTGCATCCATCGCATAGAGCGCGGAATGCCCCGACCAGGGAACAGGCTCGTCGACTTCAAGGATTGCGATTTCTGGATCAGCGCCCGGCTCCGCAACGACCTTGTTGGCAAGCTGTGTCATGGTATCGGGCTTGTCTTGTGCAGCAAGATAGGCCCGCAATTCGCTTGGCCGCGCCACTGTCGCAGACAGGCCAATGGTCATCAGTTCAGGTGCAAGTAATCGCAGTCTCGCGATATCCAGCGACAGGAGATCGCCGCGCTTCGATCCGGAAATTGCGTGAAGCTCATCGAGAATAATTGTTCGCACGTCACCGAAGAGATAGGGGGCGTCGGGATGTGCAAGCAGCAGCGCGATTTGCTCAGGCGTTGTGAGAAGGATGTCAGGTGGTTTCGTGCGTTGGTGCGCGCGCCGACTTATCGAAGTATCCCCCGTGCGAGTTTCGCACCTGATCTTGAGGCCCATCTCACGTATCGGCGCTTCCAGGTTTCGGGCAACGTCGACGCTTAATGCCTTCAATGGCGAGATGTAGAGAGTGTGAAGTCCTGAACGTTTCAGAGATAACCTATCGCGTTGCGAGAGTTCGACCAGGCTTGGAAGAAATCCGGCGAGCGTCTTGCCGGCTCCAGTGGGTGCGATCAGCAGCGTTGGCGTGCGCGCTGCAGCCTGTTCTAAAAGCGCCAATTGATGGGCTCTTGGCGACCATCCACGCGCCTTGAACCACTTAGCAAAAACCTGTGGCAATAATCCTTTTTGCGGCATGCGACCGCGTGAACGCGTTGTCCGGGCTGGGTCACCCAACATTGGTGCCTTATTCGCAGCCGAAGCTATAGCCGACTTGCGTTTCGTCATGCGTGGTCTCTTCGCCCCGTCCGCTGATACTGTTCTGTCACGCCATCGGGAGTCGCCAGCGCGAGACAGCTATGCTAAAGCGCGTCCGCTCTGCACGCTATCGCGCTTGTTCGCCGGCCGGAGTTTCAGCCGCAACGCTACGTCAGTCTCGGAATGAAGGATCAGTTTATGGATCGTAAGACGCTTTTCGGCGGCAACCCAATCGGTATCCTCATCCGCCTCGTTCTGATTTCCATCGTTGTCGGAATAATCTTGTCGGCGCTCGGAATCACTCCGCGCAACTTATTCTATCACCTCGATCTCCTCGCACGGCGCCTTTATGACCTTGGGTTCGGCGTGTTCGAGAATGTCTTTGGTTATCTCGTGCTGGGGGCAATCGTCGTCGTTCCGATCTGGTTCGTAGCGCGCCTATTTGGCCTGTTGAGCGACAACAAGTCCGACAGCGGCCGCAATGGTTGATCTGCCGCGCGCGGCAGACAAAACCATCACGCATGGCGCGGTCCTCGCGATCGCCGTGCCGATCATCCTATCCAATATAACAACCCCGCTGATTGGCATCGTCGATACAGCGGTCCTGGGGCAACTTGACGGTGCCCACCACATCGGTGCCGCGGCTCTGGGCGGGACCATCTTCACATTTCTATTTTGGGCCTTCGGTTTCCTGCGCATGGGGACAACCGGGCTGACTGCGCAAGCGTTCGGTGCAAAAAACCACCGCGAGATCGGCGTGTCCCTCGCCCGCGCACTTATGATCGCAGCAATCGCCGGAGGGCTACTCGTACTTCTCCAAGGGCCACTAGGATTTACCGCTCTATCGCTGATCGACGGCAGCGAAGCCGTTGAATCAGGCACCGCCGACTATTTTTCAATCCGCATCTGGAGCGCGCCTGCTGCACTCGCAAACTATGCTCTTGTTGGCTGGCTGATCGGACTGCAACGCGCCCGCACGGCACTGCTTCTGCAACTCTTCCTCAATAGTCTTAACGCCGTTCTTGATGTGCTGTTTGTTCTTGGCTTCGGTTGGGGAGTCGCCGGTGTTGCTTTGGGAACGGTAATCGCCGAAGTCGCCGCCGCTATCGCTGGCCTCGCCGTCGCCCACGCCATTTTGCGAAACAGCTACCTGCTGCCACGGCTTGCCGACGTCATTGATGCCGCTGGGCTGCAGCGTCTCTTTTCCGTCAATGCCGACATTATGATCAGGACCTTAGCGTTATTGGCGGCATTCTCCTGGTTCACTTTTCAGTCGGCGCCCTCCGGCGATGCGACACTGGCTGCGAACGCAGTCTTGATGCAGCTCGTCGGCTTCAGCGCGCACCTACTCGACGGCTTTGCCTTCGCTGCTGAAACGCTGGTGGGTGCCGCCATCGGAGCCAGATCGCGTCAACAATTCGAACAGGCCGTTGTCCTGTCATCGTTTTGGGCTGGCGCAATCGGTCTCGCGCTTGGAGCGATACTTTATTCTGCGGGCGGGCTCATGATAGACCAGCTAAGCATCGACGCTGGTGTCCGCGAGGCCGCCCGAAGCGTACTTCCCTGGGCAGCATTAATGCCAGCGCTTGGAGTCGCGGCCTACCAGTTGGATGGAATTTTTATCGGCGCGACCCGTACTGCCGATATGCGCAATATGATGTTGCTCAGCGCAGCAGCATTCTTCGCAGCGTGGCATTTGCTGGTCCCGATCATCGGAAACGATGGCCGCTGGTTATCACTTTTGGCGCTTAACTTTGTCCGAGCGGGCTCCCTGGCGCTGCGCTATCGGTCACTTCTGGCGGATGCATTTACTAGTCGAGCTGCTGGCTTGCCCAATGCGCCGCCCGGCGCCCGCTGAGTTCTCCAAGTGACTGAACGCCAGCCTCCCTGCACGCCTCTGCGAGATGCGCTTTGATCCGCCCAATCAGCGGCCAGCCCTCGTAGATCAGGCCGGTATAAAGCTGAATAAGACTAGCCCCGGCCTCGATTTTTGCCATTGCCGCTTCGCCACTGTCGATGCCGCCTATTCCGATCAATGGCACTTTCCCCGCAGTGGCCTGATGAACCCGGCCGAGCATAGCAGTAGAACGTTGAAACAGCGGCCGCCCCGAGAGGCCACCGGCCTGACGCGCTGTCTCGATGGCAATGTTCGGCCGCGTGACGGTCGTGTTGGATACCGCTATCCCGTCAACATCGTGTGCGATGAGACTTTCGCAGATCGGTTGCACGTCTGCTTCGGCAATGTCGGGTGCGATCTTGACGATGATTGGCCGCTTTTCTCCGCCTGCATCGACTATTTGTTCGCGGGCTTCCATCAGCCGCCCTAAAAGTTCGTTGAGCGCCTCCGGGGCCTGCAGGTCGCGCAGGCCCGGTGTATTTGGGGAAGAAATATTGACCGTGAAATAGCCTGCCACTGCATTAAACGTCTGAAGTCCCATGACATAATCAGCAGCCCGGTCTTCAGAGTCCTTATTGGCTCCGATGTTGACGCCGACTATCCCGCCCTGCCGCGCGCGGCCCTGTAGCCGGCGAAGGGTCGCGTCGTGGCCGCCGTTGTTAAATCCAAGCCGATTGATCACAGCCCGGTCGTTGATCAGCCGGAACACGCGTGGGGTTGGATTTCCCGACTGTGGACGTGGTGTCACCGTACCGACTTCCGCAAAACCGCAACCGACTGCAAGGATTGCGTCGGGCACGCGTGCGTCCTTGTCGAATCCTGCGGCAACACCGAGAGGGTTCGGAAAATCGAGGCCGAAAACGCGCTGCTGAAGGATGCCGAGCCCTGGCGTCTCGTCATTCGGGAGAATTCCCAGTTCAAGCCCACGCAGCACCATTTCGTGGGCATCCTCTGGCGGCAGCGCCAGAAGTACCGGCTGGGCAAGCTTGAGAATTCCTCCAAGCATCAACCCACCCCCTCGGGAATGAGAGGTATCCCGTCGGGTCCAAGTGGAAGTTCGTGGACGGCAATCGCCTTCCCAGCGGGGAGTTCAGAATAAAGGTGTGGAAAAAGTTCACCACCACGAGAGGGCTCCCATCTGAGTGTCGGGCCCAGGTCGGCGGCCGCAAACGAGACGAGCACAAGATCGCTTAGGCCCTTGAAATATTTGGCGGTCGTACCGGAAAGTTGTGGTGCGGCAGACAGGTGCACATAGCCATCGCGCAGGTCATCGGCCGAGCCGGCATAGCTTCCAGTTTGCTCGGCGGCTTCCCAATCCGAGCGAGGAAGAATTTTGAAGACGATCGATTGCGCGCGAGAGACTGGTGACATTGTGATTGGCCCATGCCGGTTTCTTATTGAAGGGCGGCGGTGACCGCCGCCAAATTGGCCGAACGACAAGTTGCCAGCTTGACACTTTGCGTCCAGGACTGAAACGGTTTCTGCCACAAGACGGATAACTGGATCGCGCTGCATATGCTAGCTGTTTGCCGTGTTGGGACCGAGTGACACTCGGGCGAAAATTGAGAACTGGGAACCTACCCAGGCGGAGTAATAATGTTTCAACCACTGCCCACGGCCTCGATGTCCGTCGGTCAATTGTTTGCCGATCCTCATCGCTTCATAGTGCCGATGTACCAACGTCCTTATTCCTGGACCGTCGAAGAAGCCGGACAGCTTCTCGAGGACGTAGCCAACGCAGCCGGAGTGGATGAAGGCCAAGTATTGGAACCGGATTACTTTCTCGGCGCAATTTTGCTCCTCGACGTAAACGCCGGCCCAGCCGAAAACAAGAAACTTGACAAGACGGCGCATGAATTTGAGATCGTCGACGGTCTGCAACGCCTCGTAACTCTTATGATCCTGGCCTGCGCACTTCGCGATCTTGAGCTGTCGCCCGATAGTAAATTGGCGCGGCGCCTGGACACGCTTGCGCGGCTGCAGGAGACAGTTACTCCAGATTCGACACGCATAGGTCTGCCTGACGATGATTGGTACGTCGCATTCGAATATGTTGCCGCTCCCGGAGCATGCTTAAGGAAGGCCCCAGACGCCAGCGATCTCGGCCCTGGACAAGTTGCGGTGATAAAAGCCCGCGACCGGCTGATGCAGGATCTTACACGATTAAACCCCGAGCAGCGCTCGGCGTTGTCCAACTACATCTGCAACAGCTGCCATTTCGTGGTGGTTATAACGACCGATATCGATCGCGCCCATTGCATATTCATGATCCTCAACGATCGTGGACGTCCGCTGCAGAAAAAAGATATCTTGAAAGCCCAAATCCTTCGGGCGGTGGAACCGGTACATCGCGACGAGGCAATCGCGATCTGGCGCGAGGCGGAGGCGCGGTTGGGCGACCATATGGAGACCTTCCTGAGCCATCTTCGCGCTGCCCACGGCTACCATCGCATGCAAGTCATTTCCGGTGTTCGCCGCGTGGTCAAAGATGCCGGAAGCCCTCACGCCTTCGTTCAAGATGTTTTTCAGCCTCTGGCAAAGGCATATTCGACCATCTTATCTGCGACCAACCCTAGGGCCGACGTCCCCGCTGAGCTTCGCCGCGTTTTGGTCGGGCTGTCGCGGATAAACGGTGCAGAATGGGTGCCATCTGCAATGCGCATCCTCGGTCGGCAATTACCCCTCGCACGCGCACGCGAATATCTAGAGGAAATCGAGCGCGCCGCTTTTTTGATGCGGCTCGTTTGCTTGGGTTCCGGCAGGAGAACGACGCGTTTCGCAAAGATCGCAAGCCTGCTCTCAGCAAAAGATCTTCCCAAGCCGACGGAACTCTATGAGCTGACTCGCGAGGAATTTCGAGCGATTGCATACAACCTGCGTGATCTGCATTCGCGCAACGTCCAGGCCTGCAAGGGAATACTCTTGCGGATCAACGATGAAATGCAGCCGGAAGCCATATTCGCCAACCCATCAGATTATACGATCGAGCACGTGCTTCCGCAGCGACCGAAGGCAACGAGCCAATGGCGGATATGGTATCCAGATAGCGAAGAGCGTGCGGCGCTAACCGCCAGTATGGGCAATCTGGTTCTTATCAGTCACAAGACCAACGGCCTTATCCGCAACGAAGAATATGATCGCAAGAAAGAAATCAATTTTACAACTGAAGCCGCCGGGCTGCAGCTTGGCGTCACTACAGAGGCTTTTGGTAACGAGTCCTGGCAGCCTGAACAGATCCGCACGCGGGAAGCGACCCTAATATCAATTTTGAATAAACTCTGGCGTCTCGAATTGGGGACTGAGGCCGCGTGAGCGGCTGTGGCCTAGTCGCGACTGAGACACGGTCCGGCCTATGGTAATCTTGACATAGCCACGACGGTCGGACTTTCTGGGCACTCGAGTTCGCGTTCAAAAATTCGGTCACCATGACAAGTGCATTGCGTTGCGACGACGTTGCCGTGGGCGAACTGCTCAGCGGCCATCATCTCTACGAAATTCCAGCATTTCAGCGCGATTTTTCCTGGGCGGATACGGAAGCCCAGCGCCTTTACGACGACATAAATACTGCATGCGAGACTGCGCGGCAGTCGGTTGAGCCTCTACCGTTCTTCCTTGGAACGATGCTGTTTGTGGGGTCGGATGAGCCGCAATCGAGTATCCGCAGCGCACTCGTAATTGATGGCCAGCAGCGTCTCATCACCCTCACCGTCCTGATCGCTGTGCTTCGTGACCTTGTCGCCGATGAGCAGGCCGCAGCATTGCACGCTCGCATTGCCGTCCTGTCCCAGGCCGAGCCCCTCGCGTTCGACGAGGTCCATGTTCGACCTCGTGCGGCGGACTCCCGTTTTATGGAGCACGCCATCCAACGCAAGGGTGCCACAAGGCTTCCCCGCGGAAGGTCGGACCTCAAGCCAGGAAATGAACCGCAACGGCGGATCGAGTCGGTGCGCGCCTTATTCGTCAAACGCCTGAAAGCATTGGACCCTCAGCGTCGTTATGAGATCGCCCGTTTCCTTCTCGAACAATGCCGCGTCCTGCAAATCTGGGCACCCGACATCGATTACGCCTACCGTCTCTTCCTCTCGATCAACAAACCCGGCCTGCCCCTGAGCGATGAGGACATCGTCCTGGCAGAAGTCGTTGGGCCGCTCGCGACTGATCAGCGTCACCGCTATGAAACAATCATCGCCCAGATGTCGCGCTACCGGGAACCCCAGCCGAAAGGTCGCCGGCAGGACAAGACCTTCTTCACCCATCTTGCAGTCGCGCAACGGTGGGCAAGAAGTGATCGTATGATCAGCCTCCTCCGGCGTGAGGTTGCCCGCAAGGGCGGTCCGGCTCGCTTTGCCGAATCCATTTTCGAGCCGATGGCGCAGGCTTACCTCATTACGCGTGGCGACTGGCCACACTCCGAGTTCTCGCAACCTGTTTGGGAACATCTCGACAAGCTTCGGATCCTCGAGCGCTTTTGCTGTAGTGAGTGGGTCGCGCCTGCAATGATCGCCTTAGCCCGTCTCAAGGACGACGAAGACGGCCTGCTAGCCTACCTTAGCGCGCTCGATCGGTTCGCCATCGTGCTTGCCCTGACACGGGCCACTGCAGATGACCGCCGTGCT
>JAJFHK010000426.1 GCA_021775655.1 Filomicrobium sp.
ACTTTGAACCCACGCCGACGGTCTGTTGGGCGCCGGTTGATAAATGCGGCTGGGATGGCCGCGCCTCAAATTTTTTCCACGCGCTTATTGAACGTCTCGGCAACAATTCCTGCATACCATCCAAGACTTTCCTTGAATGAATCCGATCTCGTCTTTGCATCTTCATCGACTTCTGAGACAAATGCGAACCGCTTTGTCACGCGCCCATCTTTTTCGGTGTAGCCTGCGCCGACTTTCACACTGTCATTCGGCGCAACGCTGGACCAGCACGTATTGCGGTAGCGTGCAGGATAACTGGGTTTGCCAGCGAAAATGGACTCAATGTGATTGGATACCGATTTGGATTGGCTGTTCGCTGAGAATGCCGACTTTGGCATATCGCCCGCCATTGAAGAGTCTCCGATGACGTAGATGTCAGGAACAATTGTCGAAGCAAAATTGCCCGGTTTGACCGGGCACCAGTCTCCCTCAGCGCATCCGGATTTGAGAGCGATTGGAGCGGCGCGCTGCGGTGGAATAACGTTGGCGACATCAGCCTTGATTTTCATTCCGGCCGCAGTCTCGACCATACGAGTGGTGCGATCCACCCGGACAACCTGCTGGTTGTCTATTTCGTTTGTCAGATGCACATCTATCATGCCGGGATAGTATTTTTCGAACGCCTGCAAGAATAGGGCCTGCTTGGCGAAACTCATTTTCGGATCTACGAGAACGATCTTTGATCGCGGTTTGTATTGTTTGAGATAGTGCGCGATCATGCAGGTGCGCTCGTAGGGGCCTGGCGGGCAGCGATATGGATTAGGCGGTGGTGCGATGACGACGGTGCCGCCATCCGGCATGGCTCTGAGTTGGGAAAACAACAGTCTGGATTGATCGCCGCCGCGATAAGCGTGCGGGAATATATCAAAGTCTTTTTCTGTCAGCCCTTCGATCTCGTCGAGCTTGAAGTCTATGCCGGGGGATAATACGAGCTTGTCGTAGCTCACTGCAGATCCGTCATCCAATTGAACAACTTTCTTTCCAGGGTCGACGGCACTAGCGCGTTGGGTGATCTGATTCACTCCGATGCTGGTCAGGCCCTCATAAGAATGGGTAATTGAGTCGAGGGTCCGCAGCCCGCCGAGATAAAGATTGGAAAAAAAGCACGTCGTATATAGCCGGTTAGGTTCAATGAGAGTTACATCAATTTCAGGACTGCCCCGCCGGAGAATGTGGGATAGTGTGCCTCCGCCAGGACCGCCTCCAACTATGACGACTCGGGCCTTCGCGCCTCGATTTACAGAGATGCCCGGTGACTGCCCCAACACAGTATCGCTTCCAAGACATGCAATCCCTGCACTCCCGAAAAGTCCTGCAAACTGACGCCGTGTAATCTTGGTCATGGAATTTTTTTCTGCTCTCTATCTTCTGTCCGACAATTTGTCAGCGGGGAGCGACTGGTAGGTTCGCGAGTCTGCGGTCGACTTCAGGACCGGCGCCGAGTGCTTTTGCCTCAAGGTACCATTTCCTGGCTTGCAGTGGTTCGGCGGCGATGCCCGTCGTCGGATCCCACTTTAAGACGTTCGGGTCGTAGGATGATCCGATCAGGAGTGCGGCTTGCGCATCTCCGTACTCAGCTGCACGCCTCAACAGCAGACGTGCGGAAGCGATGCTGCCATTGTCGAGCATGGATTGTGCACGCTCGACCCATGAAGAAATCCTGGCGAATTGTTCGGCGTCGGCTTTGCGCGTTGTTCGACGGATTTTTTTCGGAGCTTCCGAGGCCGGTGATGTGGGCCGTTCGGCAACCGCGCCTTTCGGGTCCGGATTGATGCGGCTCAGATAGAGCGCCAGCGCATGGGTTTCACGCTCGGTCAGGGACCCCGCAACGGACTGCATCACCTTGTTGCTGCGCTTCTTGCGTCGGTAGAGGTCGATGGTGTTCTCGAACCTGTCGACCGGGAGTCCGATCATGACGGGAATGCCAACGTCATTGCCGTAAATGCTGTGGCAGGTCGTGCAGTCCCTTACCAAAACCTTGGCCAGCCCTAACAAGGATTCCTCTGAATCTACAGGTGAGTGCTCGGCGGCATCTGTCTTCGCGTTCCCGGCGTCTCCGGGATTGACCCTGGCCAAATATAGCCCAAGGGCGCGTGTTTCCTTGTCACTAAGCGAATTGGCGATCGACTGCATGACCTTGTTGTCGCGACGCCCACGCCGGTAAAGATCTATTGTGTCGATGAAGCGGTCGACGGTTAGTCCAGCCATAACCGGAATGCCAACGTCTTTGGCATAAACGTTGTGGCAGGTGGTGCATTCTTTCACCAAGAACCGTCCCATGACGAGGAGTTCGTCGTCGTTCGCCTCAGCCGAGTTGTTGTCGGTGGCGGCGGGACTTACGGAAGCGGCCGGCGCGTTCCCTGGCGCTTCACCCGCCGAAGCTCCCTTCTTCTGCTTTTCGAGGATATCCTTCCAGTTAATTTGAGCCTCTTCCTCGTAGGGCACATTGTCCTGCTTAGCGAGTTGGTCGGAAATTTTGACTTCGGCCTTGGTGATTTGGGTGACTTCGCTTCGAGGAGAATCCAATTTCTTTCCGCTCAAATCAATACTGACGTTTGTTCGAGCATGAACTTTGCCACCGGCGCCGACGGAGAATATCCGAAATACTGCGCGGCCCGTGGCGTTATCTTGGATTATCAAACGAGCATTCGCTACGTTTTCCCTATCGACCAGCCACATGCCCTTTCCAATGCGTAATCCGCCGAGCACCGAAAGCGAATCTGGAAGGTCGATTAGCATCAGGTTTTCGCTTCGAACTACCTCTCGTGAGGACGGCGACAATGGAAATTCAATCGAGGTTCCAAGGTCATCGCTGTTTGGTATTGAAGCGTTTCGATCTGTGACGGATCCGCTACTCGGCTTCGCCGACTTTGTCTCTTGCAACTTCGGTTTCTGGGCAATCTTCAAAAGTAAATTTTGCTCGTGCATCTCACCGGTCGAGTCAACGTAGATCAGCACCGTAATCTTGCTATCACCTGATGCCTTGGCGCCCAGTTTTAGACGAACATCATTCAATGCAGATGGTTCGAACATCCACATTCCCTGGCCTGTTCGCTTACTGTTTGTAACTTCGACCCAATCTGGCACGCCCAACAACATGACATGGGACTTAGGGCCCGCGTCGGCAGGTATGCTCATCGGAGGGAGGTGGATACTCGAGTCTGCTGTTGCCGAGATTTCGATCGGTTCTGCTGCGGCAAGAACCGACAAGGGGACAGAGAAAGCAAGCACGAGGCTCAAGACCAAAACGACCTGCATTGTTAAAATAGATCTGCAAGTCTTGGACACGCCTGGATAATCACCGACAGACATTTCTGGATAACCCGTCATGATTGATTGCTGATCACCAAAGCCGCGAGGGCGCTGGCTCTGTATTGCCTTTTGGACCACCCGCATCGGCGGGTTCTGAGGTAGGTGTGCGGCGTGTCGCCGGGTTACCCGTCGCTGGGTTTTGGCGTTGCCATTCGAGGAACTCTCTAAAGAGCCGATCCTGGACCTCCTGCGAAAGGTTGGCGCCCGCGTCGGCCTTGTTACTCATAAACTCCACGAGTTCACTCTTCTTGCCGGTTGCCTGCTCGGCCGTCCTAGATCGTCTGGTCGAGTTCAACCCGGCCAAGTGTTTGTCAATCCACTGCTGCGCAGGCGGAAATCTTCTCCATCCTTTCAAAGGGGCAATAAGGTTCAGTTCCTTCCACTTCTCGTGCCGGTGGGATTCGCTGAATCTTGAAACATTGTCGAAGAAGGCATTCACGAGCTTTGTCACACGGCGATACCGATCGTTGGTTGGTGCCCAGTTGAAAACCGTTAGCACCGCCGGCACCGCAATAGAGTCGACCACCTCGTCCTTTCCGATCAGGAGAGGGTAGTCATCGTGTGTTAAAATTGTTGGTAAGTAGGAGTCCTCCAATTTTGGGACGTAGGGAATATTCACCAGCTTTAATCCGTCTTCTGCACGGACGAGATCGAATATGGGTGATGGCTTGCCAGCAATGATCAGTGATGCGTTGAGTTCTCCCTTGCGGATCGCCGCAAGAGCTTCGGACTGTTCAAGGTGCGCCGTGATGATTTTCATGCCGAGCGCGGCAAACAAGAGGCTCGCTGTCAATTGAGTGCCGCTGCCGATGCGCCCAACGTTGATCCGCTTACCTTCGAGTTGGCTAATGTCCGTCACATCAGGGGAGGCAACGAGATGCAATTCTTCATTGAACAATTTCGTTATATAGAGCAATTTCCCATCGATGCTCGAACCGTTATCGCTATTGTGCTGCAGGTAGCTCAAGACGTCTGCCTGAGTGATGCCCATGTCGACGTTTCGCAGATGCAGCAGATCAAAAACGTTCTGAACCGCACCCTTCCCAACCATCGGTATGACGCGCAGTGATAATCCGTCATCAAGTATACTGGCCATGTCTTCGACGAGGCGCAGATGTAGACTTTGCGAATTCCCAGTGATGATCGAAACCGTGTTGGCGTTCATCTGCTCGCGATCGGCGGGCAGCGACAATTGCATCTCATTCGAAAGCTGCTGCGCCGTTGCCGACTGAGGGGACAGCGCAAATATGAGCGTAAACAGGGCCGCTAAAACCCGCGCAAGTTGGAACCCAGACACATTTGCCCCCAATAGAAATCGTCTTGCTTAGAGGTTAAGCAAGCTCATCAATTCGTAGCGGTGGTGATGACAAAGGAGACGAAATCTACCCGCACTGGCGCCGCCGCTGCGTTCCAATTTACGTGGCCTGTAAACTGAAACGTTGTGTTGCCTCTAGAACAGAATGAGACCTCTCAGTCCGCCCTTTGTGATAAGTTGAGGGCACGAGGCGGCAAAAGTTGGGCGCAATTAAATATTTGACGAAAACAATCGGTGGTTTTGCCCCTGTTCCGCGCCGCACCTATGAAGACAGCAGCGACCAAATGAACCTCCGGCTAGACGGGTTGCGCTGGCCGGAGGCTTGTTTTGATACCTGAATCGATTGATCAGAATTCCAGGCAGATTTTGCCGAAGTGCTTGTTGGATTCCTGATGCCGGAAGGCTGCCACGATTTCTTCCAGCGGGAACCGCCGGTCGATAACCGGACGAATGCCTGCACGTTCGATGGCCCGGATCATTTCTATCTGATGTGCCCGGCTACCGACCAACACACCCTGCAAATGGATCTGCTTGATCAACGCGGGGACGAGCTGCAGGGAGCACTCAACGCCGCCTAAAATCCCGATGATTGAGACATGGCCGGCGACACGCACGGCAGCCATCGATTGCTGGAGCGTCGCTGGCCCGCCGACGTCGACAACATGATCGACGCCGCGGCCTCCCGTTAGCCCGGCAGCCGTCTCGCCCCACGTCGGATCGCTACGATAATTGATGACATGATCGGCGCCGAGCACCTTCAATCGTTCCAACTTTTCTTCGCTCGAAGAAGTCGCAATGACGGTGGCTCCTGCCATCTTGGCAAACTGCAATGCAAAAATGGAAACACCACCCGTTCCCTGCAAGAGTACCGTGTCACCGGGCTTGAGGTGGTCGTCGGAAAACAGCGCCCGCCATGCCGTCAGACCAGCTGTAGTCAACGTTGCCGCCTCGGCGTGCGACCAATTCTTAGGGGAATGCGTGAAGCCGGTTGCCGGCGCGGTGATTTCTTCGCGTGCAAATCCATCGATGCCATCGCCGGGCACGGTTGCGAAACTATCGACCTGCGGAGTGCCGTCGAGCCAAGTCGGGAAAAACGTGCTGACGACCGGGTCACCGACGACAAAATCGCTAACTCCTCCCCCGACGGCAACGACTTCTCCAGCGCCATCCGCCATGGGAATTCGCGGTTCTTCGGGGCCCCACATGCCGCTGACGACGGCATAGTCATGGTAGTTGAGAGAAGACGCATGGACGCGGACTTTGATTTCGCCAAGGCCGGGAGCTGGTGCTTCACGCTCGCCCGCGATGACGTTATCAAAGCCGCCGCCCGTCTCCACGATCATCGCTTTGGACATGTCTCATCCTCTCCAGAAAAGCTTCGTCTTTGAGTGGTTATGCTAATGGGCCGGTTGTGTCGATTCTTGGTGCAATGGGCCTGCGATTGAATCGGACCGGGTCGGGACTTCGCTTGATACCGCTAGGGCGCCCATAGAGCTGGCCGCATCCATGGCTGCGGAACGGACAGCTCACTTTGTCGAAGTGGTTCTGCGTTGCCGAGGCTCATAGACTGCCATGCCCCGCGCCATTGCGTAGGCAGAGGATAAGGCGGCGCGACATTGGCCTCAGGCACGAAACCGAAACGATTATAGTAAGCAGGGTCGCCCAACACATAAACATGGGAGACACCTTCAATACCCAACTTCTGCAAGCCGTTGCGAATAATGGCGCTGCCGATACCTTGTTCCTGCCATGTGGGCGTCACGGCAAGTGGTCCCAACAACGCTACATTGGAAGTCATCCCGGCAACTGTGCAACTCGTGAAGATACCATGACCGACAATGGACGACCCGACCGTGCCAATAAACGAGGTCGTCACTGTCGCGTCCTGCAGAAGATCCATCACCAGTGGCAGCAGTTCTTCGTCCGGAAATGCATATAGATAAAGGCTTTTGATTGCTGGCAAGTCGCAAGGATTGCTCTCTCGAATTTCGACGCTGTTTGCCATATGGCACCCCGGTCACTGCAAAGATTGTCAGTCTCGCTAGCACCCGCACGCTGCAACGTTCATGGAGCCCGTTCACGCACGAAAGTCTAGTTACTTGCTGGCTTCAAGTTCGACAGCTCGATAGCTCACGAGTGACATGCAGCCCTCAACCCT
>JAJFHK010000427.1 GCA_021775655.1 Filomicrobium sp.
CTTCGACATTGATGACCTCTACAACCGCGAGGTCCGGGCTTGTCAAAACGATCTTGGCAGCCGACCAGGTGATGGCACCTGGAATCGTGACAATTTGCTCGACCTCTGTGGCATAAGCGAAAGTCGCGGCGGCGATCAAAACCGCCGTCGATAGAAATGCTACAGGGCGCAGACCGAATGGCGGCTTGCGTTTGAGGATGCTCTCGATACTTGGCTGTTCTTCACGCATGGTGCCGGATGCCAGGGTTGACAGTCCCTCAAAATGAACTTGAGGAACCTGTCGAACAACAACAAATCCAATCGTACCGAGTTATTTCGAGGCTCGTCAAACAGTTAGGTCGAGCCGAACGCGCGTATTAGCCACGGCCAACTGAGCGGACGCCTTCAGCCACCAAAGTTTGGTGAACTCGCCGGCTGATCGATACTGTCGGCTTTTGCCATCTCCTGACGCATACCGTCGAGAACGTCACACAGCATTGCGAAGGCTGGCTCTGTCAAAAGGAGCGTTGCCTTCGGCGCCATCGCGACTCGATTTCCTTCTTCCTCGGCAGAGCCGGAATTGCTCCCCTCCTGCGGCGGCATTGCGACGATTGAAGCAAGCGTAAGGCGGAACACTCCGCCTTCGAAATGCGCATCGAGCACGCCGTCTGCAAAGAGTTCTGGTAGCAGCTGCATTTCGTATGTCGTCTCCTCAAGACAATGCAAGCCGGGCAGACCGGATCGTCGACTGCCACTGTGACCCGGCAAGGCTGACGCCGCCAAGTTGGGCAGGGCGGCTTGCAGACAAAAGTTGGTTGGGTGAGCGCAGTCCGGAGGGTGACGACGTTAGGGTCGCGGGAGATTGTCGGCGGGTTAGCGATGTGCCCGGAGCTCCAAAAGGTCCGACCGAGAGATTGTAGGTATTGCCGCCTGAAGCAGCGAACTGTCTCACGTCAACGTAATAAATTCCCCGGTTGAGGAACGTAGTGATGTTGTCATTCGAGGTGCCGATATTCTGAGAGGATGTGATGAACCGTCCACTTGCGTCATAGAGATAGATATCCGCGTCCGAGCTCAGATTGGACAAAGTGATAGATGTCGTGCGGTTCGCATTGAGATGGAAGGAAAATCTGTCCTGGTTCTGGTTGGTGGAATTTACTGAACCTCCAACGGTCCGCGCGGTCGCCGCATTGCCAAGGTTGCGGTAATGCGTTCGGCTGGAATCCAGATAACGATTGTTTCTGTTCATCCAGGTGCGGATGGCGCGAAACCGGCTCGTGTTGATGTAAGCGCCCCAACTGGCTGTCGAAACCACACCGTTGACGAACCTGCTGGTCCTGCCATTCCGCCTGAGTATCTGATATATGCCGCCGCCACTGCTGCCGCTTGAAATTCCTAGCCCTGCGATATTCAGATAATTCCGCGTTGGATCAGTTCCCACATTTGCAAAGCTATACGTCTGACGAAGGTCATCGAAGCTGATAGCCCTGTGACTAGGATAATGGATTAAATTCCGGGAGAACGTCCCCGACGCGTTCGAGCGAACGCCAAGCCAGCCGGTCGTCCTCCCAATCGGGTTATCCAGGCCGATGACGGCGAGGTCGCTTCCCGAGGCCCTCGGCGTCAAATTCCCATTAGAAGTGAACGGAATTCTGTAGTAATTCCAAACGGCAGCGTTAACGATGCTGAAACGCGTATTACGACGGGCTTGACCAGGAGCGACACCAATGGAAACCGCCGTTTTATTGGGGTCGTAGATGACATGCGCCGCGGTGAGGACATCGTTTACCCCAACCATAGTGCCACTACCGCGCGACAACGAGCCGTCACTCCAACGTACGTAGATGCTGACGGCAGTACGGTATGGAAAGGCAGCAGTATTGCGAACCAGTCTGCTTGGCATTTCAACGACCTCCCGAGATGAAAAGCATTCTCAAGGTCTAAGATGCGGTGAAGCGCTCCATACGTTTCGGCCGTTCCACCCACACCCGACGCGAAATTGAACCCCATAAAAAAAATCTTTGTGAAGCCTAACCCAACCGCTTCGGGCGAGCAAGTCGCACGGTATGCGAACGATGCCGCCAAGGGCTGATATAATTGGCCGTTTCGCGGACTGAGCTCCTATAGAAGTATGACCTGCTGGCCTTTGCGATGCACGCATCTATTTGCTGCCACGACCAGCACTTCACCAGTTCAAGAGTGATCTAGCGCAAGATTGCCCAACTGACGGGGTTTTCTGCGTCCGCTCCGGTGACCGCCTATGGATGCCAATTTGCACGCGGCCGTCTGGCTGATAGCGATAGTAGTGGCGCAAAGTCTCGGATATTGCCCGGCCCGGGATCGATAAGCGGATCATACCGCCGATGAAATTTCGCTTTTGGCATCTGTGCCGGACTAGCCTGTGCCGGCATTGGGGTTCCTCGCTAACTCGCGAAATTCATACGCCGCTTGAAGACATCGGCAAGAAAAGTCGGTTCCTGACCGAAAACTGTGCTGTAGGTCGGAGGTGATCATTCAATGCTGCTGTCCGCAATCCAGTCGGCGACGGGACGGAAGTTCGAGCGTCGATCAATAAGCCCGTGTCTAGGACAGTAACCGCGGTCGATATCTTCGAACGTATCACATTGGACTTCGACATTCTCAAAACGCGCGGCTGCTTGTAGGGCTAGAGCAAGCTGTCGTTTGATTGCGTCATCGTCGAAGTTTGGTTGAGCCGGGTTGCGGTCCGCGAACCGAACCGCAGCCGTCAACCGCATGCCAGCTTGCTGCAGTCGTGGGGCCAGGTCGGAGATAATTTCCAACGGGTCGTCATCCATATTGATTTGAAACGTAAGCCGCAATTGGCGCTCGGCTAAGGCGATCTTCAATGCAGCTGTAATTACTTCTTTGCTGTCCTGCCACAGAAACCCCGTGCTGACGTTATGGGCGAAAACACTTTCCGGTCTATGATCCTCTGCCGACGACGTCGATTTGCTTATTGTTATTGGCACGTCCCAGGTTGCGGCGAAGTCTGCGATCTTATGGGCAACATCTTCGATTGTCTTGCTCGAACTGACAACTTCGAGACCGGCCAGCAATTCTTTGTGCCGGGCGAGAGTTTCGAACGCTCGGGCGTCCGGCATGCCAAGGCTGAAAAAAGAAAACTTGATGCCCGCCGACGCAAAATCGAGAATGCGGCGATAGCTCTCAGGATCAATTATGTCCCGCAGGGGCGTCCGCACGGTGCATATCCCAAGTTGCCAGAGCCGCAGCAGGGGATAGTCATTTCGAGCACGTTTCCGGCTGAACTCTTCCATCGGACCACTGTAGGGAAGCACGGACGAGGCAAACCAAGCGTGCCGCAGGTGCGGAATAAGCGGCGTTACAATAAGCTGAGTCTGCTTGATGTCTGGTTTCTCGCCGGGATCGATTTCACGACCGTGCGTTGGCGCGAATCTTAAGCGGTGCCCATTGTCCAATACATCAAGCAGCGTGATACCGAACTTACCGGTATCATCCCGGCCGAATTCATTTGCAGGCGTGCCCCGATAGAGCTCCGAATAGTCCTGGCGCGTAAAGCTCGTCGGCGGCAGACAATAGAGTTTTACGCCGTGGTAGCGATTGAAGAAAAATTGATGAGCGTGACCGGAGAAGATCGCTTCCACGTCGTTGTCTGCGGCGAGGTCCAATAGCCAAGACCGGCCGGGCTCTGCATAATTGTCGTAATGCTCGTCCTCGTCGGCGCGATCGATGAAGGGTGGGTAGTGCGAGAATAGAAATATCCGCTTGCCGTTCGCATTTTGCAGTGTCTGTTCCAGCCATTCCTTTTGCTGCTGGTCGGCAGGGTCGCCAGTGTTGACGAGGGACGAATTCATCGTGACAAAACATAAGCCGTCATGCTCGAAGGTCGTCCAGGAAGGACCGAACTCGGCTTCGTATGCTTCGCGGTTCTTTTCCGTGACGGGTCCGGCAGGCGAGGCAAGTCCGGGTTTGTCGCCAATGTCATGGTTGCCCGGTACGAAGTGCAACTTGGGTTGCAATGGGGAAAAGACGCGATGCGCCTCCTGGCAGGCGGGTGCAAAGGCGGGTAACTCGGGAAGCGGATGCACGACGTCTCCCAGATGCACAGTGAATTCCCGCTTGTGGGCCAGGACGACTTCGACCGCATAGCGCGCTCGACCGTTCGCGCGATTGTTGACCGGAAATGGTGATGACTGGTCACCTTCCGGTGCACGCAAATGAGTATCTGTAATAATTGCGACCGTAAAACGCGGCTCTTCTTGCATTCAAAATTTCCCTGCTGTCACATCAAAGAATAGGCACTGTTCACGGTCCTATTGGGCTAGTATTGCCGAAAAGGCGAGCTGTAGCGAATGCACAGTTTAGACTGAACGCAATGACAAGGGATGTGAGTACATAACCATGGAGGCACTTGTAGTGAGCTTTACCCTCTTGTCCGTCGTCACTACGGGTGCAGATTTTGCTTTCAATGCGGCAAGACTCTCGACCGACGACGACAACTCCAGCAGCTGCAGCGTGTGGCTCGTAGGCATTGATCTATGATAGCTACGAAACCGAGCGCGCACTTTGTCTGCCTCGCCCTTTCCTTGTGTCACGCGTACTCCGCAGTTGCCCTTGCTCCAGATGAGCCACAACTAGCCGCATCTTTACGCGCGGTCGTTTCAATCCTTCCAGAGTGGCCGCCCGACAAGAGGCGCACCGAAGAGCCTGAAGCAAGTGGTGTTGTGTGGCCTGATGGACGTCATGTCGTAACGGCCTATCACGTCGTCGCCAATGCACGCAGTGTTCGTCTCAAAACCTCCGATGGACAAATTATGAATGCCGATCTTGTCGGTAGTGATCCGGCCACCGATCTGGCTGTGCTGCGTGTCGACGAGACCTTGCCCGCATCCCGGCTAGCTGAGCGCATGCCCGTTCTCGGACAAAGTGTTTGTGCGATTGGAAATGCGTTCGGTCTTGGGCTTTCAGTGACCTGCGGTGTGGTCTCCGCTGTGAACCGTGCGGGAGTTGGTTTCAACCCCATCGAAGACTTCATCCAGACGGACGCCGCCGTAAATCCGGGAGCGTCGGGCGGCGCCCTGGTTGCGGGAGACGGAACGGTCGTTGGAATTCTTTCGGCGATCTTCACGAAAAAATCCGATGCGAATATCGGGGTCAACTTTGCGGTATCAATTCCGCTGGCATCCAGAGTTGCCAGTGAGCTGATTGCAAAGGGCCGAGTCAGTCACTTCAAATCCGGTTTGCGCCTTGCACCTGCTCTTCTTCCAAAGACGGCCGATGGGGTCAAATTGCTAGCGCCTC
>JAJFHK010000428.1 GCA_021775655.1 Filomicrobium sp.
TAGACAATGCATCTACGTATCCTGGCCAGAATTCGCCGTAGTCGGCGCCGCGCCGTGCTCGCCCTCGGGCCATCGTTTAGCTCCCGCGCCGCTGAATATTCTGGGCGAGCTCACGGAGGGTGTCCGTAACTATCGTTTGCTGGGAAGCCTGTTCGTCGACCCATTCGCGCACGATCTTTTGCTCGGAGCGCATCTGGTTGATGAGCTGGCTGACGCCGCGTGCGAGATCCTTGACGGGTTCGGCGTCACCTGGGTCTGCGCCCGCAACACCGCCTTCGCCAAGGCGAACGTTCAGCTCCTCAAGGACGCGCTGCATGTCGTAAAGGGTTGCTGCGAGCTGACGATTGACTGCGCCGTCGCTGGTGTCGGTGCCGGGTGAAATTTCGGTGATGCCCGACAGCCATTCTTCCAATTCGTTATAGAAGCGGTTGTGGGCGTGGCTTGCCTGCAATTCGAGAAAGCCGAGGACGAGAGAGCCGGAAAGACCTAGCAGGGACGAAGAAAACGCCGTTCCCATGCCCTTCATTGGGGCGGACAAACCGGCTTTGAGATCGCCGAACAGTTGCACGGTGTCTGATGCATTGGTGTCGATTTCGCCAATGACGCCGCCGACGGCCTTGATGGTTTCGAGAAGCCCCCAGAAGGTTCCCAGTAGGCCGAGGAAGACAAGCAGGCCGACTAGGTAGCGGCCGGTATCGCGGCCTTCGTCGAGACGGGAAGCCAGCGAATCCATAATCGACCCCATTGAGGCGGTCGATAGCGAGATGGCTCCGGTTCGGTCGCGAAGCAGAGTTGCCATGGGCGCGAGAAGGCGTGGCTGGTGGGAGATTGCCAAGCCAGGGTCGGCAATACGAAATGCGTTGACCCAGCGGATTTCCGGGTAAAGGCGCATTACCTGATTGAACGAATAAAGGATGCCGAACAATAAAACCGCGATTATGAGACCGTTCAGCGCCGGATTGTTGGAGAAAGCGTCGGCTAATGGCCGATAAAGAATGGCGACGATGAACGCGACGAGGGTCAGAAAGATCACCATGCGCGCTAGGAATAGCCCCGGGGGGGTCAGCGTTCTGTGGAACGTGCCCGAACCGAGGTCTGATTTGCGTCGTCTCGCCATGCATCGGCCTCCAGCGGTGTTCAGCGAATTCTTCGGCCAGACTTTCCTAGCCCAACCCTTATACTGCTGAAACCGGCAGGATTGGGCTCACAGGTCTGGTTGTTCTACGGGTGCTTATAACGATGGCCAAATAACAACACCGGCGGATGTTCCTTAGGGGACACTCAGGAGGTGGTACTTTTCAATGTGGAAATGAGGCTTTTCCTAATTTCTGAGTTAGCAGCAACGATGTTGCCGCTGTCGAGCATCGCCTGGCCGCCATCGAAATCGCTGGTTGAACCGCCGGCTTCACGTACAAGAACGATGCCCGCGGCAAGGTCCCAGGGCTTCAGATTTCGTTCCCAGAACCCATCAAAACGGCCAGCCGCCGTCCATGCAAGGTCGATCGCTGCCGCGCCAGTCCTCCGGACCCCTGCGACGGTCGCCATCGTAGCGCGTAGTTCCTTGTGGAAGAGTTCGTGCTGTGGGCGACCGCGGTGGGGTATCCCAGTCGCGACGACGCATTCGGAGATGTCGCGGCGGCCTGCAACTCGGAGACGGCGGCGATCATTGAGGAAGGCACCTTTGCCTTTTTCGGCGGTGTAGAGTTCGTCGAGGACGGGATTGTAGATCACGCCGGCAACGAGTTCGCCTTCGCGCTCAAGACCGATCGATATGGCAAAAAGCGGAATACCGTGGAGAAAGTTGGTGGTGCCGTCGAGTGGGTCGACAATCCAGCGGTGCGATTTGTCGGCGCCCTGAACCTCGCCACGCTCCTCCATCAAGAATCCGTACCCTTCGCGGGATTTCGAAAGCTCGTTGAAGATGATTTCCTCGGCGCGGAGGTCGGCGGCCGACACGAAATTCGCCGGTCCCTTAACAGAAACCTGGAGGTTCTCGACTTCGCCAAAGTCCCGGTTGAGGCTTCGGCCGGCCTTGCGGGCTGCAGTGACCATGACGTTGATGAGCGGCGAGGCGGCCATTTGCTTTGATTCCATTGTTGAGGAGCGGTGCGTGCGGCCAGACGGCTTCGCAGTTGCGAACAGGCTCTAGCGCCTGTGGCGCTGACTTGGCAAGGGCAGCATGCCGTTCGCGATCAGAAGGTGGTTGCTTTCACGACGGTTGGATCAAGGGCTAAGTGGATTGACTTGGCGGCGTTCCTGCCATTCTACCGCTGCGCGTTCGGCTTCAAGACGCTGGTCTTTCGGGAGCGCGGCGACCTTTTGATCCATAGTGGCATCGTTGATGCCGCCTTCCTTGGCTAATAACCGCCATTTGGCCATTTCGACCTTGCTCGGAACCACGCCGAGACCATCGTCGTAAATGTAAGCAAGGCGGTTTTGTGCCCCGGCAATGCTGTTGTTGGCCGCCTGATGCATATAACGCAAGGCCTTACGGACGTCCTTCTTTAGCCCCATCCCTTTCAGCAGCATAACCGAATAGTCGTACTGAGCGGCGGCTAGGCCCTGTTCGGCCGCCAGACTTATCCAGCGTGAAGCTTCATAGGCATCGGGTTCGACGCCGACGCCCTTCTGGTAGAGAGCGCTAAGGTCGTACTGGGCCGCTGCGACGCCCTGCTCGGCGGCGTATTTTATGTGTTGGGCGGCACGAACCGGGTTCTCCGGCTTGCCATCGCCTTTTAGAAACAATAGCCCGAGATTGTAGTTGGCTTCCGGGTGACCTTGGCGGGCGGCCTGTTCAAACAATTGAGCAGCCGCATTGCGGTCCTTTTCGACTCCACGGCCTTCCGCAGCGATTATCCCAAGCGCGAACATGGCGTTAATGTCGCCGAGCTCGGCGGCGCGGGTATACCACTTGACTGCTGCCGCTTTGTCCTGCGGGACGCCGAAGCCTTCACCGTAGATGCGTCCAATCAGCGTGTGGGCGGCTGGATCTCCTTTTGCGGCTGCGGTCTCTGCAAGCTTCAGGGCGGTCAGGTATTTGCCCTGGTCAAATGCAATATAGGCCTCAGAATTGCCGGGTCGATTGGTGGTCGATGCGGTTGGGCTGTCACCGCGAGCGACGTTTTTTTTATTGGTCTGCGGGCGCTTTTTATCCTTAGCGGCAGGTTTGGTTGTCTTACCCTCTGCGTCCGATTTAGGTGTCGTTCCTTGGAACCAGCTGCTCGTCTCTGCGATAGCGGGTGTGCGGGCCAGTACAAACGCCGGCAAGCCGACGGCAACGATGGCAATTGCCATGAACGAATTTTTGGTCGGCTTCGTCATGGTTTCATCCCGCGCTTATTGTGCGCTTTGATTGGTTACGAGGGCAGTCAAGGTGCATTTAAGCCAGTCGCGAAGGTCGGCAGTGCTCATGCCTGTGGGCACCTTTCGCGCGACGAAATCGGCGCGAACTTCAGCCATGTGTTTCGCTGTTTCGTCATCTGCTATGTCGAGGGCGACGACCGGAATTTCAAAGATGTCGGCCCACCATGCAACGATCTCGTCTTGCGACTCGATTGGCATTTTGGTGTCAGACCCGTCAGTCGTGGTTGCGTGGTCGTTGGTCGTCTTGCCGAATGCGACGTAGTCAGCTCCGGCTTCCCCGAGGGCCATGGCGTCATGACGAGAAGAGCCGGCGTCAACGCCGATAATGGCGTTTGCACCGAGTTTTTGACGCACCACTTGATATCGTTCGAGTGCGGGTTGTTCGCGGTGCAAGCTAGTTATGTGTACGCCATCGGCACTGACGTTTGCGGCAAGCGCTTCATCATCAGCAATCAGCACTGCCACTCCAGCGTGCTGGGCAACCGCGACGAGGGCTTGAAGTGAGGACGTGTCGGGAGTGCGGCTGGCGTCTGGTACGATCAGTAATGATGGAACCTGGTTGCCGTCGAAAAGCGGGGACAGCTTTTCGATCGAGGGCTCTGCCCCAGCTAATTCTAGCACTAGGTAGAGTTGGGTTGTGAAATCTCTCGAATTCGGCGCCATGCTTTACCTTTGTCGGAAGAGCTTGAGGTTTGTTTCGCAGCGAGATAGCGGCAGAAAAGCGGCCAAATGGGATTACGACAGCGTTAAATCGCCTATGAGTAGGAGCGATTCACGTGAAACGGGCGGAGGGTTAAAACCCGCCCGCCCGATGCTCCAGCTGAGAATTTCCAGCTACAGTCTAGGTTCAGCCCAGCTTAGACATGGCGACAGCGGTGTCCGACATGCGGTTCGAGAAACCCCACTCGTTGTCGTACCAGGAAAGGACGCGAACGAATGTGCCGTCCATGACCTTCGTCTGGTCGAGGTGGAAGATGCTCGAGCGCGGATCGTGGTTGAAGTCACAAGAAACATTGGGCTGATCGGTGTAGCCGAGCACGCCTTTCAGTTCACCGTCGGCGGCGGCCTTGATGGCTGCGTTGATTTCTTCCGGCGTTGTTTCGCGCTTGGCGACAAACTTGAAATCGATGACGGAAACGTTGGGAGTCGGCACGCGAATGGAAACACCGTCGAGGCGGCCATTCAGCTCTGGTAACACCAAACCGACGGCCTTCGCTGCGCCCGTTGACGTCGGAATCATAGACAGTGCGGCGCCGCGTGCGCGGTAGAGGTCCTTGTGCATGGTATCCAGCGTCGGTTGGTCACCGGTGTAGGAATGGATGGTTGTCATGAATCCTTTGTCGATGCCGACGAAGTCGTTGAGTACTTTGGCCACGGGTGCGAGGCAGTTCGTCGTGCATGAAGCATTTGATACGACCTGATGCTCTGCAGCCAGCTTGTTGTTATTGACGCCGTAAACAACGGTCAGGTCGGCGCCTTCGGCTGGCGCTGAAACAAGAACACGCTTGGCGCCAGCACTAAGGTGGCCGGCGGCCTTGTCGCGCTTTGTAAAAATGCCGGTGCATTCCATCGCGATGTCGACACCGAGTTCGCCGTGGGGCAATTCAGATGGGTCACGAATCGCAGTGACTTTGATGGGGCCGGTGCCGATGTCGATCGAGTCGCCGTCGACCGTGACTTCGCCGGGAAAACGACCGTGCACGGAGTCAAACCGAAGAAGGTGTGCGTAGGTCTCGACCGGTCCGAGATCGTTGATGGCAACCACCTCGATATCGCGGCGGCCGCTTTCAGCGATGGCCCGCAAAACGTTGCGGCCGATGCGCCCGAACCCGTTGATCGCGACTTTCACTGACACGTTCATCTCCTTCCTAGCCGCGCGGTGTCAGGTGCCGTTGGGCCAATCTGGCCCGCGCCGTTCATCTTGAGTTTTTCAAGTAAGTATAATGCGTGGGAGGCAATTAGTGGCGGTGCTACGTCTATGTCAATGTGCGTAAGGTGAATCGCGACGATGTGGTCGGGAAAAGCTGGTTCGAATGAAGGAAGTGCGTTGCCCAGGGCAGCCCGCGGCTTCATACTAGGGCCGTCACGAGAACCAATTATATGCATTCTAAACGCGGTTGCGGCGATCTCGACCATCGCAATTGGTGGGGTGGTGGACTAGAACGCGCGTCTTCTAGCGGGCATCGGTGCGTGCTGTCCCAGCGAATTCAAGTGGATACTAAGAATGGCAACTCGGGAACCACAAAAAGCGAAGCGTGCAAGCCCGCGCAAGGCGGCGGCAAAGTCGGATCTGTCCGATGCCGTGAAGCGACTTGAATCCAGGATCAAGTCACTTCAAGTGGAACGAGACGCCCTAAATGGCGAGTTGAAGGCGGCGCAAGAGCGGATCGCCGAAATGGAAGCAGCGCACAAGGACGCCGTGAACCGCATTGATTGGGTGATCGATTCGCTACATAACATTGTCGAGGAAAAGTCCTGATTCGCAGTGCTTGAACGGCGGTGGGATAACGGCGATGGGCAAGGTTACGGCAACTATCAACGGACGCTCCTACCGGCTGAATTGCGCCGATGGGCAGGAAGAGCGTCTTGCAAACGTCGCCGAATACCTCCGCCAGAAAGTTGATGAGCTGATTGAAGAGTTCGGCCAGGTCGGAGACGATCGCCTTCTCGCGATGGCTGCGCTGATGATTGCCGATGAGTTGTTTGATGCCCGCGAGGCGGCAAAAGAGACCACAAGCTGAGTTCGCAGGAACCTCTGAATGATGTGAATTGTTGATCGATCTTGATGAACTGTCTTTATTCCGGCTTCGCATCACCCTAGATAAAGGCTGCTGCGGGGCGCGTTAGGAACAACGAATCTCCAGGGCCTATAAGATCTGCCAGGGAGCTGTCCCTGACTGGGACCGTGGTCCCGGATATACGGCGCCCACCTTACTTTTGTAGGGATCCCGGCGAGATCAAATGTTCCGACGGCCTTCGCGGCGCTACTTTTTCAAGGTCTACACTGTCCAAAGTCGTGTTGAGCAGGCGCGCCTCGGTTACAACTTACATTCCTTGGTTGCGATATCCGCTCCGCGATTATTGTCGGTGTGCGTATTTCAGCGGGAATCCCGGCTCAATGTTTGCTGATGCCCCCCTCATGTCGTCACAAATCCAGCGTGCTGTTCTGCCTATTGAACAGTGGAACGTATTTGTTTGGGGCCGGTGGAGGGATTTGCAGCAAAAGGTAGTGAATTTCATGACTCATTTTTTCGCAGCACTTTTCATGGCCGGTCTTGTCGGCTTTTTTTGCTGGTGGTTGGGGCCGGGCTTAATCAGTGACTACGGTTTGCGTAACGAAACACTTGTGCCAGTTACGGATATGCAGATCACCGAAGCCAAATGCCGCTCGAAGCTATTCGTCATTTCGTTCTGCGACATCGAGGCGGAGGGCCCTCGACAGGGTGAAAAGAACGAACTTTCCTACTTGATCCTCGGCAGTATGGGCGGCGAAAACGTCGGGTTGCTGCGCAGCCTGGAGCATCCCGATGTCGTCACTAGCAATATTGGCATTGACTATTTCTGGAACCGGGTTGCTTCGTTCATCGTGTTTGGCGGGCTTCTGGCAGCACTCGTCATTGGCGGTATCATTGGTATGGCGCGCGGCGGAGATGAGGTGCAGACAACATGATTGGAATTCAATGAGCCTTGACGAGGAAAAAAAGGCACTACGAGTTGAGGCTAAGTCACGACGGCTCGCAGCGTTTGAAAAGCATGGAGCTAGTGCTGGAGACTTGGTTGCTTTGCATGGATTGGCGTTTTGCGGGGCGACGCCGCCACAAATCGTTTCTGGTTTTTCGTCAATCGGAGACGAGATCGATGCTCGACCATTGATGAGACGGCTTCACGATGAAGGGTTCAAACTCGCCCTGCCTGTGATTCTGGGCAAGGCCAAACCACTGATGATGCGGGCCTGGGCGCTGGGCGACCAGATGGAAGAAAAGACCTGGGGGATCGCCGAACCCTTGGATAGCGCACCGGAAGTACAACCTGATATTCTGCTGGTCCCCTTGCTTGCATTCGATCCACAAGGTTACCGGCTGGGTTACGGCGGCGGATTTTATGATAGGACGCTTGCAAAGCTGCGTGCGATCAAGCCAGTTGTTGCCATTGGGCTGGCATTCGACGAGCAGCGTCTCGACGCGGTGCCTCATGACAGCTATGACCTGCCCTGCGATTGGGTGCTGACGCCTTCCCGCGCCATTTGCTGTCATTAGTCTCAAGCAACAACAAAAAGACCGTATGCGACTTTTATTTCTCGGCGACATCGTCGGCCGCGCGGGCCGAAGCGCTATTCTGGAGACGCTGCCCGATCTGCGTGAGCGCTGGAAGCTCGACTTCGTGATCATCAACGGAGAGAATTCAGCCGGCGGTTTTGGCATCACCGAGAAGATCCTCAATGAGGTTCTCGATGCCGGCGCAGATGCGGTAACCCTTGGAAATCATTCGTTCGATCAGAAGGAAACGCTTGTCTATATTGAGCGTCAGGACCGTCTGATAAGACCGATAAACTATCCGCCAGGAACACCTGGCAGGGGGGTTGGGCTCTATGAAGCGCGAAATGGTGCGCAGGTGCTCGTGGTCAATGCGCTGGGCCGGGTTTATATGGCCGAAATGGATTGTCCGTTCCGGGCTGTCGAGCGAGAGTTGATTGCGTGCCCGCTCGGACAAGGGGCCGATGCCATCGTTGTCGACTTTCATGCGGAAGCGACAAGTGAGAAGCAGGCCTTCGGGAATTTTGTCGACGGTCGGGCCAGTCTCGTTGTCGGCACGCATACTCACACGCCGACTTCGGATGAGCGGGTTCTTCCTGGTGGCACGGCCTATATGTCGGACGCGGGCATGTGTGGCGACTACAACTCAGTTCTTGGGATGGTGGCCGACGAACCGTTGCACCGCTTTTTGACACGAATCCCTAAAGATCGATTCGAGCCTGCAATGGGCCCGGCATCGATCTGCGGCGTTGCGGTTGATACCGACGATGCAACTGGGTTGGCGCGGCATGTAGGAGCGGTGCGGATCGGTGGTTGCTTGTCGCCTGCGGAACCGGATTTCTGGTGACGGTTGTTTGCCGCGGTACATTCTATCGCGGTGAGTTGCTTGACCGGTGCCTCTGCGCTCGCGAAAAACAACCCGCGTTAAAAAGATGTGAACTTCTCTAAGACGAATTCGGAGACGGAGTCGATGGCCGGGCATTCAAAGTTCAAGAACATCATGCACCGCAAGGGCAAGCAGGATAAGGCCCGGGCCAAGGTTTTCACCAAAATTGCCCGCGAAATCACGCTGGCGGCAAAGAACGGCTTGCCCGATCCTGCGATGAACCCGAAGCTCCGTCTGGCCCTGCAAGCGGCGCGCGCGGAAAACATGCCAAAGGATAATATTGAGCGAGCCATCAAAAAGGCCAGCGGCGCCGAAGCCGAAGATATCGAATCGATCCGCTACGAAGGCTATGGGCCGGGCGGGGTTGCTATTGTCGTCGAAACGCTAACCGACAACCGTAATCGGACAAGTGCTGCAGTTCGCGCAGCATTCTCCAAGCATGGCGGAAATCTCGGTTCGACTGGAGCCGTGTCGCATATGTTCGACCATGTTGGTGAGATCATATACCAGACCGAGGCAGGGAGTGCCGACGAGGTGCTCGAAGCGGCGATTGAAGCCGGTGCGGAAGATTGCTCCTCCGATGAAGACGGGCATCTTATCAGCTGCAGTTTCGACAGCCTGGGTACGGTTGCCGGAATACTTGAAGATCGTCTCGGCGAAGCCAAAAGCGTCAAAGATGTGTGGCGTCCGAACCTCAGTAATGAGGTGGATGAGGACAATGCTTCGACGGTTTTGAAACTGATCGATGCTTTGGAAGACGATGATGACGTTCAGAGTGTTTTTGCCAATTTTGATATTTCCGATGAAGTCATGGCGAAACTGACTGCTGCCTGAGATAGACTGGCGGCGCTCCAAGGCGCGAAGCATATAATCTTTAACTGATACAAAGCTGACTAAAATTGTGCCTCAGAAGTAAACGAAAGCTTTTCAGGGTGTGGGTAACATCAACCAATCGATGCTTGCCTTAGGAGAGATTGTCATGGGTATCGGGAGCCAAGGGTTTCAGGATTACTGTCGTGTGCTGTCCATCGCAATGGATCACGGCGCGCGCAAGCAAGCGATGCGCAATGCGGTGCGAGAAAAGCTAAGGAAGTCGCTTGCTGCCCTTCCCTGGAGCATTCCCGCGACACCCGTTGCCAGCGAGAAGGACCGTGAGGAAAATCAAGCTTAGTAGGCGGGCTTGTGTATCACCATTGGATTTAACCAGCTGATCCCTCGCAGGTAGGGCTGTGTTTCGCCAGCAGAACAATCCCATCTAGGTCAGTAAGGCTCTAATGCCGGGGGGCGTTAGGTTAGAGGCGAATCGCTGTAAGTGTCGTCGTATGGGGGAACAGCGAACTGTCTGCATCATTGGCATCGATCCGGGGCTTCGCCGCACCGGCTGGGGCATTGTCGATAGTGATGGTGTGCGGCTCAGCTATGTTGCCTCCGGGCATATCACTGCGCCTAAAGATGAAGAACTCGCTTACCGGTTACGAGAAATCTTCGAGGGTATAAGCGGTGTGATAGCGAGTTACTCGCCGCGTGAAGCCGCCGTGGAAGAAACGTTTGTCAATGACAATGCACGGGCAACCCTTAAGCTCGGTCAGGCACGCGGTATGGCCCTTTTAGCTCCTGCGCTCAAAGGGCTGCGCGTTGCTGAATACTCACCGAACCTCATCAAGAAGAGCGTGGTTGGAACCGGCCATGCAGATAAGCGCCAGATTCAAGCAATGATCGGCGTACTTCTACCGCGGGCAAAATTCAAAAGTGCGGATGAAGCAGATGCGCTGGCGATCGCGATTTGCCATGCCAATCACCGGACCGGCGCACAGGCAAAAGCTGCTGCGGCTGCTGCCGAGTCCGCGCGGCTTGCCCGTCGCGGTGGGCCGCCAGCTGCCGCTCGCTGATCGTACCAGTTGGAAACTGTGCTCTTGAAGATGGGACGAAGGTGCTTTTAGCGTCGTAACATGCTGCTGAAGCGAGTTGGACACATTGGCATTTAATGGGACAGGTCATGATCGGAAAGCTGCGCGGCAAGGTTGATGCAATGGGGGAAAGCATCGTTATTCTTGACGTTGGGGGTGTCGGCTACGAGGTGCAGGCTTCGGCACGGACGCTGCGCGCGCTCGAACTGGGCAAAGAGGCGGTTCTCACCATTGACACGCATGTGCGCGAGGATGCGATTAAGCTCTACGGATTCTTCACCGAAGTAGAACGCAGCTGGTTTCGCACGCTGCAAACGATACAAGGTGTCGGTGCAAAGGTAGCGCTTGCAGTGCTCGGTATTTTATCCCCAACCGACCTATCTAATGCGATCGCATTGGGGAATTGGCAGGCAGTGGAACAAACCCCGGGGGTCGGCAAGAAGATTGCTCAGCGGATTGTCGCCGAGTTGAAGGACAAAGCACCAGGTCTTGCAATGGCAGGCGTGGGCGAGGGAGCTGGAAGCGACAGCACGGGTGGAGAATCCGCAGAATCCAGTGCGGCGGCCGAAGCAATGTCTGCACTGGCGAATCTTGGGTATCAGCCAAGCGAGGCTGCGCGCGCCGTGGCTGCTGCGGCAAAGGAGCTTGGAAACGAAGCCGAGACCGCAGCACTCATTCGGCGCGGTTTGAAGGAACTGGCCGGGTGAATCCTGGGGCGTGCGATGACCTTGGCTAGTGGTGACAAGCCAATCGGGGGAGTGTTATGGCGAATTCAAATGGCGACGAGCCCGGTAATCTATCGCGGGCGATGTGGGTGTTCCTCGTCTATATGCTCGTTGGACCATTCTTTTCCGGGTTGGCGGTTGCTGCTGCTCTGATAGTGGGGCCGGCAATTGGCATGCAGCTATGGCTGCCCAATCCTCTGCCAGAGGTGGGGCCCAGCGCAATATCGGCATTTGTGTGGGCTGCCATTCCATCTGCGCTGGCGGCAATAATTGTAGTCCCACGTGTCATTATGACTGGCAGGTTTGGTTGGATCGAAGCCGCGGTTGCTGGTGTTATTGGTTTCGCCACCGTGGCAATCGTGACCGGAACTCCGGATCGCAGTATGTTGCCGGGCCTGTCATTCGTTGCTGGATTGATTTCGGCAGGCGTGCATCGGGCAATGGAGGCAAGTAAGATCATTCGAGGTGGAAAACCTTCATGACTGGGTTACTCATTCGGGCTGGTGACGTCGTGGTGCGTGCCGAATTGCTGGAAACACCGACTGCCGCGAAGATCAAGAACGCCCTGCCGATTTACGGGCGTGCGCAGACCTGGGGCGAAGAGATTTACTTTTCGATTGGCGTCGATAGCGATGAAGAGCCTGAAGCCAAAGATGTCATGGAGCTTGGTGAAATTGCGTTCTGGCCTGGAGGCAAAGCAATCGCCATTGGGTTCGGCCGGACGCCTGCTTCGCGTGGCGATGAAATCCGCCTTGTCAGTCCGTGCAATGTGTGGGCGCGAGCGCTTGATGATGTGCGTGCATTTGCTTCCGTGCGCGACGGAGATGATGTGTCGGTACTCGAAGCGGATAGCTAAGTCCCGTAGGTCAACAAGTTGGGTAGCCGTTTTTCAAGTTCGGCAGCGAGCTGGTCGAGCGGATTTTCATGTTGCGGTTTGACCTGTTGCAGTGCATGGGCAATAGCGCCTGGATCTCCTAAGTCCGAGATAGGCAACTGTCGGAGCCAACCGTTGTCCGAGAGCCAGCTGCGATAACTTTGCTCATTATCTGGAAGACCAAAATCGCGCGGGGCGACGGCAATCACCTGTTGACGCATCCATATTGCTTCTGAGAGCATTGTGCTGGAATCGGCTGTGCATACGATTGCTTGCGATTCAGCGAGAAGTGGACCGAGGGTGCCAGGACCGGCGCTGCGAACATCGATAAACTGAGAAATTGGTGTGTCTGCCGTCTGGGCCAGAACCGCCAGTCGATCGGAAACGCTTTGCGGAGTCCGGGGAGAATTCGCGACAATCCAGCCGATGCCGGTCCGCTCGTGGGCGTCCTCAACGAAACTTATGAGTTCGCTCCAGTCCTGTTCCTCGTAACGAATTGTTCCGCTATCTCCGCCGATGATCAGGCCGAGGGGTGCTGAGGCATTTCCTATATTTTTAGGGGCGATTGCGTCCGGATCCAAACTGCAAGGCTTCAACCACATGAGACGGTTCGGAGCGTTGGCGTCGGCCGCATAAGACGTCATCACGAGTGCAAAATCGTGCGGGCGAAAGCGCCGGAGTGATCCGTAAAAAATATTCGGGGCATTTGTAATGCGGGCTGCGGCAATGTTGGCTGCGAGCGTGTTGCCGCCTGCCGAAACAATTAGTTCAGGGTCTCCGATCTTACCAGCGTCTATCGCGTAAACAGATTTTAGAATGCGACGGGACGGAATCTTGATGTTGGTCAGAGTAGATAGGGCTGCTCCTGGAATCCATCCTGGTTTGCGAACTTCGAGCCTCGTGATGTCGACGCTACGTCGGCGCGCGATTGCTGCAACGATCCCTTCAGAAAGATTGAAGTGTCCCGGCCGCCCATCGGAGATGAGCAGCACACGCAGGGGCGGGGCAAATTTGGGTGAAGCGTTCATAGCTGGAGTATTGGCATGCTGGTGAGCAGTCCGCCATGCCTCGGAAGGGTCTCGGTTATCGGGAGGCTCTCGGGTGGCCGGAGAGTTACACCGCAGATGTGTCCGTTATTGGATGATAAACCGGGCGATGTTTGCAGCGCGGGTCTCGGTAAAAGTTTGATCCCAAGGCGTTAGCTATGAAGCGTGTGACCACCGGCCTCAATTGGTATCGAGCGCCAAGCGTTCACCAACCCATTTCGTAACGCGGTTCTTGCAATAAGCGGGTTTGCTGTCGAGTTGGATGCCGACGTAAAGCTGCTGCTTGTCGGAATCGAGAGCTGCCTTCAGGCGCCCGCCACCGCTCGGCACCTTCTTTCGCGTTCTGGCATCGCACGGTACTACAGAATATACCAGGGTACGGTCTTGCATCGTGGGAGGCGGATTTCCTGCCTGTTGATTGACATCGTAGCAGAATGCGAGTCCTCGGCGGATATCGTTACCCGCGATCCTCCACACGAGTTGCTGCTTGCCGTAGTAGCGCGGGGCAGGCAACTTACGCCATTGGAGTGCGTCGCTGGAGAAGCTGAAGCTGCTCTGTTCGGCGTTATAATGAACGGGCACTTCCGGGTGCCACGTGTCCCAGTCGGTGATTGCTGCGAGATATTGTTCGTACTGCTCGGGCGTGAAGCGAACGCGGGCTCTGTAGATGGCGCCGCGCTTATGACAAACCGATATCTTTTGTCCTCTGTTGAGCCGTTCGATTTGGACATCGGCAGGAATGTGCAACTGCTGGCGAACGATCTCTCTGCCTCGGTCAGCGGTCATGACATCGTCGAGATAGAGGATGTAAATAATCCCGGCGAACATAAGTAACAGTAGATTTCCGGAGAATGATCCTGAGCCGCCCAGGTGCCACTCCAATTGCGAGATAAGGATTATCAGGACGGCTGCGAAGGGTAGGCAAATGAGGACGATCGCTGTGATGCTCATTGTCATCGTAATGTCCCGCTATTCCTCATGGTTTAGTACGTTATTTAACCGGTGGCGCTGCTCAAGCTCCGCACACATCGGTAATTGAGTTTAGGCGGGCCGCGTTAATGAATTTACAGCGGATCGGTATGCGCATGAACCGGATGCAATTGCCGCTGGTTAGGGCATTCTTTGCAACTCGTGCCTACTATCCGCTGTATGCCGATTTATCGCTCATTTGCAGTCTTCGTACTCTTTCTGGTGACACCATACGTGGTGGTCGCCATTAATCTACTGCCCTGCCCGCCCTGTAAAATTTCAGGCAACTTGCTCGTTGCGATTCTCGGTTTGGCGTATGCGATTCCGTTTGTTTTGGGTGCGCTTACGATTGCAGCGTTGGTCGCTGGGTCACTCGGGTTGCGGCGCGGATTGCGAAAGTCGCGGCCGTACAGCACCGCGACCGGGGCGATGATTTTAGTCGTGGGTTTTAGCGTCGGATTGAGCCTGCTTAACTGGTCGACGAAGAAGCTCGACCGCCACGCTTATCCAAGTAGTTTCAGAAGCATATTTGAGAAGCTGGAAGATAGGAAAACCACCGTGGGGGATCTACGGCGACGGAAGGCTCAACCCGCCTTTCTGCAACCCAACCGGTCTCCTAACAGATCAAATCACGACTGACGGCATTTCGCCTGACTCGAAACCTGCCAGCCATCCAAAGTTGCAAGCCGGCGGCGGGAGGCCGAGGTCGGCGTATTGATCCCAAACGGACCTAGCTTCATCGGCGCCGAACTGGATGAGGAATGCCCGCGAAGAGGTAAACAGCAGCAGCCAATATCACCTCAGAGAGTGGCAGCCGTTGTTGCTTGGATTTTGTACTTCGCACCGTATCCAGAAGCTTACAGGCATCCACAACTTCGCTATCAATCGTGCAAAGGCGAACGCCCTGTAATGCAGTGGTGAGGTGCCAAGCGTTCGATGCGTGATACCAGTCCGGGATGACTGCGAATACACCGTGAGCTTCAAAGAACGATCTTGCGACCATCGCCTCCGAATATGTTGGATAGGTCCGTATTGTTACAAGCGAAGCCATCTCTAACGCTGCACTCGCCTTCTCCTGAAAATGGTGGTCGTGTCATCTTGCGGCGAGCAGTGGTGGGGATCTGTTCCATCGGGAACACTGCTAGTGCCGAGAACGATTCAAGCTACTCGTGGCGTGTCTGCTGTTGGAGTAAGACCGTTGCGCCATGTTCCTATTGAGTTCCTTCGCTTTTGTCCCGAGGCAGCCATCGGCAGTCCGACCGCATGAGTTGAATCAGCTGTACTGATTGGCGTTCCGTTCGGGTGCCCAAGCAAGAAAGTATGGGAGAAAAAAAAGTTGCCTACTGCGGGCAATCGGCCACAGTTGGAGGTGGTATAATTTCATTTAGTTGAAACCGAAATCACTTGATTGTGGGGCATGGATGTTTGGAACCGCCGACTCTGCATTGCCATCGAATGTTGCAGCAATTTTCGATAGTGTCCTTAAAGTCCTCAATAGCGAACACGAGCAGAACAACACGCTGCCCGAGCCTTTTCGATCGGCAGTCATCGGCGGTATCAATTGCGATATGCTTCCAGGGGCCAAAGGTGAGTTCGGACGGGCGCCCACGAATCCAATTCCAGTTAATGGCCCTCTTGGCGAAATCCTTTACCTCTCGCGCCTACGCACTAACCCCGGCTGGAAGCGGCTCTGGTCCCCCGGCTCGCCGCTGATGTTCCACCGAGTGCGGGCGGAAGATGGCCTTGAAGGTGCGGTTGATGTGTTTGAAGTTCTGTCCTTAGATGGTAGAATGCGCGAAAAACTTTTCCTATCGATGTATCATCCCAGGAAGAGCCATAGTGCGCCGACGGGCTACGCCATTGCGCCCAAACTCGACTCCGATAACTTGACCTATGGCGTCAACCACGTTGTCGAAAGATTTCCGCAAAGGCTCGATGCCTATATCCGCCAGTGGCAGATGGATATGCTTGGCATTCCGCTGCCCGTACATCGCGTTCGCGAAGCGGTGAATGGTTCGCGTTTCAAGCCATCCTTTATTGGCGACATTGAACAGCACAGGCCGGACCAACTCGACGCACAATTGCACGAGGACGTGCTCAAGCTTCTACATGCGAGGAACGATCCGCGCTTTGAGGGAAAAGCTGTTGCAATAGGCACTGATGGACTTGTACGTCCATTCCCCGCTCAGCCCATTCCGTCGCAATCGCAAGTTGGGCCGGCAGAACCGTCGCGTACCGTATCACGATGGGCTTCGAAAGAGGCTCGAAGCGGAACATGCATGTCGAGTGCTTCACATGATCTGGTCTGGTCGCAAATAGTTGTTGAGGCCGGAGAAGCAACTGGAGACCGGCTTTGGTGTGCTCTAATTCGCGAAATAGCAAAAATCGCCGTCGAGAGGAGTGGCGAAGATCCTGAAGTAGATGAACTTGATGAATCATGGTCCTATTCAGTCGAGCAGACAATTTTGGATTGGCAAAACGAGTCATTACCCTACAGCTCTGACCTCTCGCTCATTTTAGGTGAGTTGGATTATTTCCAGAACCTCGACATACCGTGGGACGAGAGGTTTACGTTGTCCGGTCGGATTTGCTTCGACCCAAGTATTGTTTGGGATATCAGAGGGGTACTTGACGATTACCCCGAGGCAAGAGACGCAGTCACGGACGAGTTGGTGGAAGATTTTTACTCAGACTGGCGAACAGCTTTCTTGCTCCGGATCCTGGAGGAGGTGAAGTCACTCAATGACGACGCTGACAAAGTCGGCGCTCAGCCACCGCGTATGGATGACCTCATGCCAAACCTCACAGCTTACGGGGTTGCCGACATTATCAGGAAAGCGGACAATGCCGACGAGGCTCTTAGCTCTGATGGTTCCGATCCAAAGCGCACCTCCGTCGATACTTCGGCTAAACAGTCGCAAAGAGTAGACCGGATAAGAGCGTTCATGAAAGATCTGAAGGAGAGGAAACCGCCTCCGGCAAGCGCGCGGATAGAGCCATACGGTCCAAAGTAGTCGAAATCCTGCGCCATGGAAATGTCGTTCGCAGCAGCGGGCGTCTCCGCGACTTTCTCCGGGCTGACGCTCGCGCCGGGTCTGGACGGTACCATCTATGTAGTGCTCGGCACAGCTGTGCAGATGGCGAATTCATCGGGTTCTCACCAAGTAGAATACCGGATTGGCAAGTCATAAATGTAGCGGGCTAGGCGTCCCTCGCGCTCCTTAATTTAGCGAACAGTGGCTGGAAACCAAGAGGTAATAATGGCCAACGTCTTTTACGTACGAGACGGGTACGGAAATGATCTGACGTCCGGTGGCAGAGAGATCCCGCTTGACCAAATCGTCGACAATTTTCCGAGGGTAAAACCTATTTGGTCAGAATGTCCGCCGTGTATGAATTCCGAACGTCCCACTAACCCGGTCGCGGATTTCAGTTATGTCGTACTGCACGTGGAGACTCGAG
>JAJFHK010000429.1 GCA_021775655.1 Filomicrobium sp.
CGAATTACCAAGCGGCGGCACGTTGGCCATGGCCGGGCTGTTGTCGGATGAAACCCGCGAAAGCGTCGAGGGCATCCCCGGCCTGAAAGACCTCCCGGTGCTCGGAGCGTTGTTCCGTTCCAATGACTACCGCCGCCGCGAGACCGAACTCGTCATCCTTGTCACGCCTTACCTCGCTTCGCATCAGGATCGCGGAGTATTGACCACGCCGGATAAAGGCTTCGCCCCAACCAGCGAACTAAAGGAACTCTTCTTTGGCCATATCAATCGCGTTTACGGCATTGGTGCCGCCGAAAGCGGCCGTTACCGCGGCGACTATGGGTTCATTATCGACTATCCGGGGGTGAAGGGATGATCACTATTATGAGAACCAAAGCGCTTGCGATTTCCATCGCCCTGGCCGTCGTAGCAACCGCCGGCTGTCGCGAACACATAAGGCTTGATGATTACACCGCTTCCGAACTCGGAGACCCCGAGAAACGCCACCCAATTGCCTACCGCGGACAAACCGAAGCGCTTCTGGTCGAGATGGGCGGCAAAGGCGAAGGCCTGAGCTACGACCAGCAGGCCGATGTCTACCGCTTCGTCAAACGCTACCGCGCCGAGGCAAACGGACCAATCACGTTATCCGCGCCGAGTTCAGCCGGCGGTCACCTCGCTGCATCCCGATCCTTGCGCGAGATCGAGGATGCCTTGCATGCAGCCGGAGTCAGCGGCCGCAACCTTCGCATGGCCCGTCACAGCGAATATGATAGCGGTGATTTCGGCCCCGCTATCAAGCTAACCTACACCCGTCCCATTGCAGTCGCTCCCGAGTGCGCTCAATGGCCCGACAACCTCGGCAACGACCGTGAACGCATCCACCATCAAAACTATGGCTGTGCCGCCCAACGCAACCTCGCTTTGACGGTTGCCAATTCGCGCGATCTCCAGCGCGCCCAAGGCGTCAGCCCGCGCTCTAGCGAACGCCGCAATACAACTTGGAAAGACTACATCGGTGAACCCCAGCCCGGCGGTGATAGTAGCGGCAGTGCAGCCGCCGCCGCCCCTTCCTCGTCTGCCCCATCACCCGGAGCAGGTCTGCAGTAGTGCAGCTTGCAACGAAGTAGGTGGTCGTCGTGCTGAAAGCGCGCACTAAAGGAGTGCCCGCCGTCGTGGTGTCGACGCGCTTAAAGCGTGCGCGGTCGGGGCCATAGGTGAAGGCCGCCGAGCAGCGCTGCGGGATCAACGTCGGTTTGTCGAACGCGGCGTACGTGATGACCCGGCCATCGCCGGACGTCATAGGCTGCAATGAGGCCGGCTGGAATGGCTGGCAGGGATAGGACATCCGGCACGATGAAGCGGCGCAGGTCGCTCACGGTGATGGCGAGCATGGCGAGACCGAGGGCAGCGGCGATTGATGCGCGCAGTGGGTCGAGGAGCTGGAATGAGGCTGTAAGGACGGCAGCAGCGGCCAATCCGATGCCGAGTGTCAGCTTTGGCGGCATTCCTTATCGCTCTGCTATTGCGCTTGTCATCTCGGGGTGAGGTTATGTGGGGTGAGAGAACGGAAGTCTAGCTGGGTGTTTAGCGTATGGGCGGGTTCGTGCGACCAGGATAACGGCGCGTTACGCCCCGCTAACGCGCCCTACGAAGCTAAACACAAGCTTGCATCTGACGCGCGTTTACGTAGCGTCAAGCAGTACGCAGTGTTGACGAACGACGCCGCCATAAATGAGTGGCCGCCGTTCCAAATCATGAGCTTTTGGCGCCGTCCCGACATGCCCGAGCCGGCGAAGCTAAAGCTCCGCCGTCCGCGGGGGGATTGTTTAAACAGGATGCTCGGAATGGTAGGCCTTGCGGTGTCAGGCACTAATTCCTAGAACCGTCGGATTGTTGACCAGTCGGGAACAGCCACAAGCCGGTCTGTGCCTGAGACGTTTCGCGACTCTAAAGTCGCGACAACTTCGAAATCATTTTCATCTTGGTAAAGTACTATCTTGCTTCCGATCTTCAATCCAAGTTCCTCCGCTCGACGCTCAAGGGGCAGATCTTCAATCCATAGGTTCAAACACGCCCCGTCGAGTGGATCTCGGTCATTAAAGTCAGAGTAGACACGTATCATATCCATTTAATTTCTCGGAACAGGGCTCGGGTTTGGAAATTGACGAAACACAGCGCTAACGCCCTCAAAAGTGCCAGGCGGGGGTGGGTTCTGGATCACAACTGTACCATGATAGGCTCCTGCTCCGGGGGTAGGAAAATTCACACCGACCACTCCTGGAACCGATAGGATTGCATCCAGCGTCGTTACGCTTACTTGGCCGTTTGGAAACTGTCCACCTCGGGCCAACTCTTCCCACGGCACACCCGGCGATGTTTGGACAGAGAAGCCAAATCCATTTTGACCCAGCTTGGTTCCGTTTTCAAAGTGCGGCGCCTTACCGATACCGGCTCTGACTACGAACTGCCTGTTCTCATCACATGCCCCAGTTCCCTCACATGTAGCATCCGCGACAGGGTCTGCTGATCCGACAGTGCCAACTACGGCGGCAAGTGGAGCCGCTGCTGCTCCCAAGGCTGTACCGACTGTCGTCAAAGCTGCCTTGACCAAAAATCTGCCCAATCCCTCGAAGTTGAATAGGTGCGCCGTGGCTGCCGAGGCAGCTCCGTTTCCGCATTTACCACCTGACAACAGTGCGCCACCGCAGCCAGCTGCGGCTGCAACTGCTGTTCGTAGCGCTATTCCAGCTGGTCCATTGACATTGCCGAAGGCTGCATTGCCCAGAACACCGGCGGCTGCACCCACCGCACCTGCTGCAAATCCATCGACAAATCGGCCACCTTGAAGTTCTGCGAGCCCCCCTCCAATAACCCCGTGAACGGCACTTTTCGCCGCCGTATACGCGGCAACACCGACATCGCCAGCGGCTTGCAACGTCTGCGCAAGAGCGGTGAGCTGGGTTCCAACCGCATCGAATACACCCATCGAGGCTACAGAAATCGCCACGGCCTTGGCCGCATCAGCTAGTGAACCGCCAACGGCCCACGCCCCCGCACCTGCCAAGGCGACGGTTATCGCTGCACACCCTGAGCCAAGCGACGCTGCCGAAGTGATCGCGCAACCAACAATCTGAATTGCCGTTCGAATAATCGGGTTTGCCAGCGCCTTTTTCAGAACGTTGCCAATGGCGCGGAAGGCTGAACTGAAGAAGTTGCCGATGGCTTTGAAGAGGCCGCTGAGGAAAAAGCCCGAAGGGTCGGTAAACGACAGCGGGTTGTTCAAGACATAGGCATAGCGGTTCCACGACTGGATGTTGTCGGGGAACTGCACGAACGGATCAGCCGAAAGGAAGCGGCCGAGTTCAGCGTCATAGACGCGACCGTTCATATGCACGAGGCCAACCGAGTCGATCATCTCGTGGCCGGTATAGCCGCGTGAGGTCAGCGAGGTGTCGAACGACATCGCCGCCGTCGACGTCATCGGCTGCCAGTTGACTTCGCGGCGCTTGCCCGTCTTGGCGAAGCCAAGCTCCGCTTGGACGTATCGAAGCTCATCTTCTGGGCAATGGCGCCAGTTGAATCCGTGATGGTGTCAACCGAACCCAAGTGATCGCGGTGCAGGTAGTCCGTCGTCTGCGTCACATTCGTGCCGTCGTGGGTGTCGATGACGACGGCGAAATCGCCGATGTAGTGGCGGATGGCGACCGTCGTACCGGACAGAATGCGTTCATAAGAGCCGCCGGCCGCGTAGTAGGTCGTCTTGACGCCGGCCGTCGTGGTGTCGACGCGCTTAAAGCGTGCGCGGTCGGGGCCATAGGTGAAGGCCGCCGAGTTGACGCCCTGTACAATCAGCGTCGGCTTGTCGAAGGACGAATACGTAATGACCCGGCCATCGCCTGAGGTCATCGCGCGGTTGCGGGTGGGCAAGCTAAAGCGCGACTAAGAGCCCGTTTTCATCGTAGCAGCGACTAGCGCGGGTTCAGCGAAGCGTAACACGCCGCGACGTCCGCGGGCAGCCTCAGCCACAACAAGAAACCCGGCCCACGCTTGAGGCATGGACCGGGCCGGTCTTGGGGACCTAGGAGAATCCCAACCTGTCACATTGATGTGAACTACCGGTTTGGCGCCTGTGCCGATTTTATCGTTGCAGGCGCTTTCTTCTCCGCTCGCGACACCTTCACATTGCCTTCTTGCAGGTCGCTCAGGTAGCTCGCGTTTGCCACCGCCGTTTCATGCGGCAACACACTAGAAGCCACTTGGCGCGATTCATCCGTGCGGCCCGTCAGCCCAAGCAAAAGGGCAAGGTTCTGTTTGGTTTTGACATTACCGCTCTTGGCGGCGGCCTGCCGCAGCAAGCCTTCGGCCAGATCGTGCTTGCCATCAAGCGCGTAGGACAAGGCAAGGTTGTTCATCACTGATGGATGATCGGGTGCCAGTTCGAGGGCACGCGCAAATTCGCGTTGCGCTTCACCGTGACTTCCTTCCGCGGCCAGCGCTGAGCCCAGCGCCGAGTGCGTGCGCCAGTCCGGATTGGCCGGATCGATCGCGGACCGCAAGAGATCCTTGGCTTCTCCGATGCGGCCAAGGTCGGCAGCAATCAGCCCGCGCTCGCGCAGCAGAACCTTGTTGTCGGGATCTTGCTGCGAAGCAGCTTCCAACACGGCAAGCGCCTTGGCCTTCTTATTTTTCGCGCGCAACTCGCGTGCCTCAGCGAGCGCCTTCTGAGAATTCGGATTAACAGCAGCTGTGGCAAGCGCATCTTGCGACCCTACGGGTGCAAGCGAGCTTGACGTGATGGAGCCGGTGGTCATCGACGCAGTGTTATCGGATGCAGGGGCTAATGACAATTCGGGAAAGTCGAGACCGCTTTGCGCGCACGCGCTGGTCAGCAGGGCGGCGGCGAGGGCTGCGGCCACGCCGCCGGGAGTGCGCCTGATACGACGCTTCATAAGCAACAAATTGGACATCGATACCTCTGTTTCGACTGGCCCCACAAAAAGAAATGCAACCGGGGCGGTGGCACCAACGCACGAAACGCGCCGCCTCGCGGCACGTCGGGAGAAAGCCTCGATTGCTCGCCACACAAAAGCGAGCAATGGGCAACAAACGCTGGTGGAGGAAGGCGAGGTATCGCCGGGTCCACATGAGACAACTGACAACTCAGGTCACGCTTCAACCGTTAAGGGGATTCGCTGGCACTGAATGACGAGCGAAAACGATGTCCCCGCTATCCCCAGGGCGAAACAAACAGTGGATATCCGTCTTGCAATTTCCCGATGCTGCAAACACGTCGCCTAGACGCCCAACTCGGGCCTCCACCAGGTTGACCTGTCCGTCAACAAACGGTCGGCATGCATGATTTCAGCTCGAATTTCTGATTGTCGCCATTCTCGAGCGATTTGGAGTCGTTCGAACGTTCAAAGTTATGTCCGTTATCGAGCTCGATTGAATTTCGCACGCCCCATTAGCCTGTTCAGGGCATTGATTGCCGGCCCAATACGGGAAAGTTGTGCCCGCCCGGCAACTGTTCGCTTACGATCTTTGCATGATCAGAAAAGCGACTGTGCGCCGCACCGCATAAAATTTGCTCATTCCGGCAAACGAATTTCTGCGGAAAAAATGGCCAAAAGCCCCGTGAGCTACAGTCGGATGCACAATAATTACGACATGCTCCCTGCGACGAGGTGATGCGCTGCACAAAAAAGCTACAAAATCTGGTCAATAATCCAACTTGATCGCCCCAAACAGACTCACCTAGCCTTAAGAGATAACAAGAAAAGATTGAGGGTCGCCCAAGTGAAATCGGACCGCTTAAAGCGGAACGACTAAAAACAATTGGAGACCAAAGATGATCGAGCTTGTTTTATCCGTATGCCTGATAACGGCACCTCAGACCTGTAAGGACGTCAACCTGAGCTACATGGGCGATCGGGTAACCCCGCAGCAGTGTATGTTCCGTGGTCAGACGACAGCAGCGCAGTGGTCCGCCGGACATCCTGAATGGCACATCACGAAGATCACGTGCGATACGCCAAAGGAATTCGCCAAACTTTGAATTCCCAAACATGATGTCCAATCCCCGGCGCGCCTGCCCTTCCATGACTGACGAATAATCAAGGTTTGCGCGCGGGTCCACCTCGCTTATCGTGCCGCAAATAATTGCGCCACGATGAGGAGGACTTCATGCCGGACAACGGAACGCCAGCAGCACCGCATTTTTCGACACTTGCAATCCATGCCGGTGCCGCACCTGATCCCTCGACCGGCTCGCGAGCGACACCGATTTACCAGACGACGTCGTATGTTTTCAACGACGCCGATCATGCTGCCTCGCTTTTCAACCTCGAAGTCTTCGGCAACATTTATACGCGCATCATGAATCCGACGCAGGCGGTCCTCGAAAGCCGCGTCGCGGCACTTGAAGACGGCACCGCAGCTCTCGCAGTCGCTTCCGGCCACGCTGCCCAGTTCCTGATATTTCACACACTTTTAGAACCGGGCGACGAATTCGTTGCCGCCCGCCAGCTTTATGGCGGTTCGGTCAACCAGTTCAACCACGCTTTCAAGAAATTCGATTGGCGCGTGAAGTGGGCCGACGGCACCAATCCCGAAACGATCGCGGCTGCCATCACCGACAAGACAAAAGCGATCTTTTGTGAATCGATTGCCAACCCCGGCGGGGTTGTGATGGACCTTGAAGCCATCGGAAAAATCGCGAAATCAGCTGGGATACCGTTCATCGTCGACAACACGCTTGCCTCCCCTTACCTATGCCGCCCGAAGGATTTCGGCGCCGACATCGTCGTCCATTCACTGACGAAATTCATGGGCGGGCATGGTAACTCGGTCGGAGGCGTTATCGTCGATTCCGGCACTTTCGATTGGCTTGGTGCAAAGCACCACTACGCCACGATGGTCGAACCCAATCCCTCGTATGGTGGGATGAAGCTCGCTGAGACGTTCGGCAACTTCGCATTCGCGATTGCTTGCCGCGTCATGGGTCTGCGCGACATCGGACCAGCGATTTCGCCGATGAACGCGTTTCTAATTCTGAATGGAATTGAGACCCTGCCGCTTCGCATGCAGCGTCATTGTGAAAACACGCTGGCCGTCGCGGGCTGGCTTGAACAACATCCAGCTGTTGCCTGGGTCAACTACGCTGGCTTACCGGGCAATGCCAATCACGCTACGCAGCAGAAGATCGCTCCCAAGGGTGCCGGTGCCGTGTTTACGTTCGGCCTCAAGGGCGGATACGAAGCCGGCGTAAAACTGGTCTCGGGGCTCAACTTGTTCTCGCACCTGGCCAACATTGGTGATACGCGCTCGCTGGTCATTCACCCTGCCTCTACAACCCACCGTCAACTCACCGACGAGCAACGCATTGCCGCGGGCGCCGGGCCGGATGTCGTTCGGCT
>JAJFHK010000430.1 GCA_021775655.1 Filomicrobium sp.
CTGCATCCGGTCTGGCTGATTTTCGCCTTGTTCGCGTTTAGCTATCTGTTCGGGTTGGTAGGGACGCTGGTCGCAGTGCCGATGGCTGCGGCGGTCGCTGTGATGGTGCGCTATGCGCTTCGTGCCTACCGCAGCAGTTCCGTTTACACTGGACAAAACCCGGCGGCCGTCTCGAAGGCTGAAGGCTGAAATTTCATACGCAAGGCGCCATGACCGACCAGCAACCGAAGCAACTTGTTCTCGACCTGCCGCACCGGTCGGCGCTTGATCTCGAAGATTTTCTGGTCAGCCAGTCCAACCAGTCTGCAATCGACCTCATTGATGGGGTAGTTGCCTGGCCCAACGGGGCAGCCCTTGTGGTTGGTCCTGAGGGCGCCGGCAAAAGCCACCTTGCCAATGTCTGGCGGGACAAGACGCAGGCCACCCGGATCGTTGCTGCGGAAGCAAGTGAAGAGGCCGTGCAAGTGGCCGTCGGGGGTGGCCGGGTCATCGTTGAGGATCTCGATTTCGGAGTTCGCGATGAAGCTGCATTATTTCACCTCCTCAACATCGCGAAGCAGGGTAAGGCACTTGCTCTATTTACCTCAAAGTTGGCGCCTGGCGATCTATCGATAGCTTTGCCCGACCTACGCTCGCGAGTGAAGGCGCTGCCCATGGCGACGATCGAGCCACCGGACGAAGCACTGTTAAGCGCCGTTCTGGTCAAACTGTTTGCCGACCGGCAACTCGTGGTCGAGCCGGGGGTCGTTGGCTATCTGATCGTTCGTATGGAGCGCTCGATGGCAGCCGCCAATGCTGTTGTAGCGGAAATAGACAGGTTGGGGTTGGCTATGCGACGGCGGGTGTCGAAGCAACTCGTGCTGGCCGCACTGTCCGCCGTCGAACAGCGCTGCGGCCACGAAACCGACTAGAAAACCCGAATTACGGGTCAATTGTTCCTATTTTGATCAATTGTTTACACGGCTGAAATAATTCGGCGTCACAGCTAGAGTTGCGATCAATATTGGCAGCAGCAGGCAGCGAGTTTCCAACTTGTGAACCATCTGCCGGACACCTGGGAATAAGTGGTTATGACTGCAAAAAAGCGCAGGCCCGTCAGGAAGGCGGCTAAGACACCGGTTGCTAAGTCGCGAACCGGAAAGCCGTGCATGACGAAGGCTGCGGCATCCAAGTCCGATGATACGAAACGCAGTGCCAGTAGTACGGATGTCGCCAAGCCTCGCGCGAACAGGAATGCAGATCCGAAGACTGTCGGCTCCAAGTTGCCCAGGACGAAGGCATCGCGCCAGACGCCTGCGAAGTCGACAGTGCCGGAGCTTCCGCAAGGACCGGACCGCTACTACAACCGGGAACTGTCATGGTTGCAATTCAACGCGCGTGTTCTCGAAGAAGCCAGCAATCCCAATCATCCGATTTTGGAACGTTTGCGATTTCTGTCGATCTCCGCCTCGAACCTTGATGAATTTTACATGGTTCGCGTCGCCGGTATCCAGGGCCAGATCATCAACGGGGTGACCACGTTGTCACAGGACGGTCTGACGCCTGCCCAGCAGCTGAAAAACATCAATGCGTTTACCGCCGATTTGGTCGATCGAAAGGAAGCTTGCTGGAACGCGCTTCGCAAAGAGTTGTCGGCGACCGGAATCACAATCGTCGATCCTGAGCAACTTAGCGCCGACGAGCAGATGTGGATTGAGGATGAATTCTACAAGCACATCTTTCCGATTCTTACTCCCATCGCGGTCGATCCTGCGCATCCGTTCCCGTTCATCTTGAACAAGGGTTTAACGATTGCTGCGCTGATGCAGCACGCGGAGACCGAGCGGCGGCAAAACGGGCTCGTGCCGATTCCCAACCAACTCGCCCGGTTCATTCGACTGCAGCCAACGCGGAAAAATGCTGGTGAAATCCGCGTCATTCCGATCGAGGATGTCATCGCGATTCATATTGGGGAGCTGTTCCCGGGCTTTGAAATCGAGGCGAAGGGTGCATTCAGGGTTCTGCGCGACAGCGACATCGAGTTGGAAGAAGAGGCCGAAGACCTGGTCCACACCTTTGAAAACTTGCTCAAACGGCGGCGGCGCGGAAATGTCATTCGACTTGAGCTCGATCACAGGATGGCCCCGGCGCTGCGCCGCTTTGTGGTTAGAGAGCTGGAAGTCGGCGAGCCGGCGGTATTTGTCAAAGAAGGACTTCTTGGCTTCGCGGATACCTCACAGCTCATCGGGTCGGAGCGACCAGATCTGTTGTTCAAGCCATTTAATATTCGTTATCCGGAACGCGTACGCGAATACGAAGGGAATGTCTTCGCAACCATCAAGGCGAAGGACTTCATCGTTCATCACCCCTACGAGTCGTTCGATGTTGTGGTGCAGTATCTGCGGCAGGCGGTCAGCGATCCGAATGTCATGGCAATAAAGTGGACTCTTTACAGGACGTCGAAAGTTTCACCCATCGTTGAAGCGCTGAAGGACGCCGTCGAAGCCGGTAAGTCGGTGACGGCAGTCGTTGAACTCAAGGCACGTTTCGACGAAGCCGCGAACATTCGCTGGGCACGCGACCTGGAGAATGCCGGTGTCCACGTTGTCTATGGGTTCATTGCACTGAAGACGCATGCAAAGCTAGGAATTATCGTTCGGCGCGAGGGCGACGATCTGGTTACGTATTCTCACATCGGCACGGGCAACTATCATGCCCAGACGGCTCGGATCTATACCGACCTGTCGCTGTTTACCGACGACTCGGCGATTGCCCGCGACGTGACGCGCATTCTGAATTTTGTCACTGGTTACGGAGAACCTGGCAAGCTCGAACAGATGGCGGCCAGTCCGCATGGAATTCGCGAGCGCATTCTTGACCATCTGCATGAAGAAATGGAGCATGCCCGCGCTGGACGAGCGGCAGCAGTTTGGATGAAGATGAATTCCATCGTTGATCCAGAAATTATCGAAACACTTTACGAGGCCAGTCAGGCGGGCGTCGAAATCGACCTTGTCGTGCGCGGAATTTGCTGTCTGAGGCCCGGCGTGCCGGGTATGTCAGAACGTATTCGCGTCAAAAGCATCATTGGCCGGTTTCTGGAACATGCGCGGATCTATTGCTTTGGACGTGGAGAAGGTCTGCCGTCGGCCAAGGCTGCGGTTTATATCTCGTCCGCTGATATGATGCAGCGCAATCTCGACAGGCGCGTCGAGGCGATGACTCCTGTCCTAAACCCGACGACACACGAGCAAGTGCTCATCCAAATTATGGTGAGCAACTTTATGGACAATCAGCAGAGTTGGCAGATTCTTGCCGACGGCAGCTCGAAGCGCATTGTTCCTGCCGAGGGTGAAGACCCCTTCAATGCGCATGAGTATTTCATGACGAACCCAAGCTTGTCTGGTCGAGGTGAGGCAGGGCAAAAGGATTCTCCGCCTGCAGTAACCATGAGACGCAAGGGTTAGCCAGGTAGTCTATGTATGGCGTGGCCATCATACAGGCTTGGTTGACGAGAACGGTGCAACAAAGCAGACACCGACTTTGAGCCCATCCTGGTAGACAATGCGGCAGGCGACTTCACAACGGTCATTGGTGAGATGCAGTCGGATGTTGTTTGGCAGACGGATATTGGAGGCCGACAAATCAACAGACAATCGAAGCAGCGCACCGGAAGCAGAAATGTTCGTCACCGAGCATGGCATGCTGCCGTGTAGGTGATCGGCGGTGATGGTGGCTGGAAGGCGCACATCTTTGCGTGGTGCGCGTTCGATGGCGCTGTCGAGACTGGGGGGGAAAAGTGTTTGGGGTGCTGTTTGGCGGCGGCCAAAAGTCGGTGTTGCAGCGCGTTGGGCAGGCATGGCGACGTCTCCTGACGAAACTTGGGTGAGGCGGGA
>JAJFHK010000044.1 GCA_021775655.1 Filomicrobium sp.
ACCAGCGTTGACGGTTGGTTTCTCCTGTGCGGCTTGCTGCCAGATAAGCGCTCTGCAGTACGGAGACTTCCGGACCGGTTGTCGGCCGTGATGCACGCCAACCTTCGGCATCGGTAATGTCGCTACCGCGCAGTAAGAGACGCGAGGGGTGGCCCGCCCGATCCCAGCGCCCCGCCAATTCACCAAGGCGTGTATGCTCGCGGACCCAGAACGTGTCCTCTTCGAGCGCTGTGCGCAGCTTCAGGAATTCCGAGACCCGTTTTTCGGCGGTTTCCATGAAGATGTAATTCAGGCGCTGCAGACGCTGCGGGATCAGCTCATTTTGTGTTTCTTGGCAAACAAGCGGAAGAATGCGCTTGCCTAGAAGTTCAGCTTCGTTGATCTCCCAACTGCACATTTCGGATGCGACCGAGCTCGGAGAGATCAAAAATACGACAGCATCCGCAGTCTCGATGAGGCTGTGCAAGCGCTGGCGCCAGGGTTCACCAGCGACGATGTCATGGATGTCGATATAGGCGTCGAAACCGGAGTCGATCAGCCGGCTACGCAAAACCTGTGCGAAGTTTTCATCCAGGCGCGAATAAGAAATAAAAACGCGCAGCCGATTGTTGCTGGTCTCGGTTGGCAGTTTCATATGACTTCCAACGGTCCACGATTATTCCCGGTTTAATGCTAGCCGGGCAATCTCGGGCAATCAATCTACATGACTGGTCTCGATGCAGGTCCGTGGCTCAATTGGGGGGTGATGTGAGGGCATATTCGGCTGGATGCCCAGCACTGGCCACGGCCCGCCGCGACGATGTCGGTTCGTCGGGGTGACTGAGCGACAATCATGTCAGCTGTTGATGCGCAAGCCGTCGGATCCAGGGCGCACCCGAGGATCACTTTGGATATGGAGCGGTCATGTAGACTTGAGTAGCGCCTTCAGAGATGGCTGTTTAGCCATACCAAAAAGTTTGGAAAGGCAGCCTTTCAATCAAGTGAAGCTTCGAAGATTTGATCTTACTTTTCGGTAGCAAGACACTGCGCGAGACGTTCAGCGAGGCCAATGCGTTCGACAGCTGCCGAAAGAATCCGATCGAGAAGCTCCGCGTACCTCTGTCCGGCAAAGCCAGCCATGAGGTTTTGCTTACCGTCCCAGCACCATCCCGGATTTGGATTGACTTCAAGCAGCTTGACGCCGCCATTACTGTCTGCGCGAAAATCAAAGCGGGCGTAATCACGGCACCCGAGCCGCTCGAAAAGTCGCATGGCATAATCGACCATCTTCGCCTGTTCCGACTCGGCTAGTTCTGCCTCCAGATAGCGGATCTTCTTCCAATAAGGACTTTCAGGAAACCACTTTGATTCGTACCCAAGTATCTGAGGCAAGTCGCCGTCCAGTTGCGAATAGTCCACTTCAAGCACCGGCAACGCGGAAAGTCCGTTCTCCGGATTACCAATAAGTCCGACGCTGTATTCCCTCCCCGTGAGAAACTCTTGAACCAGGACCGGCCGGTCTGGAAACTGCGTACGCAGGCTGTCCAGATAGGTAAGCAATAAGGTTTCGTCATGGACCACCGCAAGACGGGTGATACCCTCGCTCGAGTCACCATAGTTCGGCTTTAGAATTGCCGGGAATACCGATGGCAGGGTCGCACCCTGGTCACGAGGACGAATAAAACTTTCGAGCGGCACGGGAATATCGAGTTGAACTGCAGCAGCACGAACAAGCGACTTATCATAGCAAACCGCCAAACAGCGGGGAGGTGCACCCGTGTATGGAAGGTTCAATGTTTCGAGCATTGCTGGAACATGGAGTTCCTTGAAGGGATCGTTGTCAAACCCCTCGTCGCAAAGATTGAAAACAATATCTGTGCGAACGGAGGAGAGGTCGCGCTCAAGTGTTGTGTGATTGTCAAGGTAATGGAAGCGGTAACCTCGAAGTTCTGCCAGGGCGTCCTTAAGCCGGCCTACTGTATCGAGATCTTCTGCGCTGAATCTCCCATCGCGTTTAACCTGGTCAGGCAGTCGCGGGTCACCGAGCACCACCGTAACATCGAATACTGGCGCGCGCCCATTTTTTCGTGGAGGCTTTATCGGGGCATTTGCCGTGAACAGCATGCGCCGCGCCATCATACCCAGGTCTTGCTCACGGTTTGACAGTGACCCCCGCTCGCCATGATAGCGTACATTGCGAAAGCCAACGCTCTTTAGAATTTCGCGGATATCCTCGCGCGTATATAATCGCTCTGCGTAGAACTGATCGGCTATTACGCCCAGCTCATCATGAACTACGACCTCTCGAGAGATTAAGCGCTCCCCGTCATTGGTAATCGATCTTTCGCGGCATACGAAATGGTGACCGTCAATCCATTCCCAGGAGCGCGGCTCGAATTGCGACTTCAGCCAAACTCCATCGGCTACGTCTAAGACGACCGTCCCCGACTGTCGAAGTATCTTTGCCACCGCTTGCAATACTTTTTTATCATCCTGCTTGTTCGAGAAATATCCAAACGAATTTCCCAGGATACACACGCAGTCAAAGCTGTCCTCAGCCAAGCGTGGATTTCGCGCGTCACCTTCGCGAAATGTTGCGGTGAGCCTTGCCGCCTGCGCGCGTTTGCGGCCAAGTCGAATGAGATAGCGCGAGCGATCCAGACCAACCACATTGTGGAAACCGCGGCTCGCAAGCTCCAGCACGTGGCGGCCCTGGCCGCAGCACAGATCGAGGATTCGGCTGGCCGGAGTGATGTCCGTGACGGATTGAAGGAAGTCGACCTCTAAGCGTGTGTTTTCGCCGTTTTCGACAACGTCGCCGTCTGTTTTGAGGTAGACGGCATTAAAGAGTTCTCGCCACCATTCATCCGGTAAATGCTGCTCGAGGTCGGCAACTGGACCAAGAGTGCGTTGAAGCGATTCACGCAGCGCCCGTTTTTTACGGTTGGTAGAAGTTTTCATTGGGGCGGGAGATACCTACGAGCGTCAAATCAAAGTTGCTTGCGGCAGCAGCAGCCTGCGACCAGCGCTGCGAATTAGGTAGTGCGAGGGAAGCGAAATAGAGAGTCGCCCCTGTGCTTGGAGGCCAAGTCACAAGGGCGACGATTGCTCCCGTACATACGGGATTGGATTCACCATTGTAGTGGGAGCAGTGGACTATTGGGGCGGGACTGACTCACTCCGCCGGTTTGCAGGTCTTGGTTTCTTCGTCCCAGACTTGACCCTCTTGGCAATCGTCGGGGCCAGCGGCGAAAGATATCGTCGACATTGTGCTCATGCCAATAGCTGCAGCCATTAGCGCCAACGTTAAGTACTTCCACATTCTAGTCTGCTCCAATTGCTAGTGTAAGATCACTAGCAGGCTAATAAGCCGGGACGACCCCGGCGGCGCAGAATTTGATACGGCCTTTCGGTTTTGACAAACGATATTAACTGATCACCAGCATGAGAATTTCCGAACTTATGCAACAGCCACAGAGAGTGGACGTGGTAATAAGTCCGCACCGGACGGTGCTGGCGATGTGTCGACGTGGACTGCAATCGACAGCGACAGCAAGCTCATAGTCTCGTGGCTGTTTGGTAGCCGCAACGGGTGGTGCGCACACGAGTTCATGGGAGACGTGGCCAGCCGACTGGCTATTCGCGTCCAACTCGCGACCGATTGACACTAGCCCTACCTTGAAGCTGTTGAGTCGGCCCTCGGCGGCGATGTCGAATACGCCATGCTGGTGAAACTGTTCGGGGAAGACCCGGCGCGTAAAGGGCCGGAGCGCAAGTACAGCCCCGGCGTCTGTAACAGCTCACGCAAGACCATCGTTTCCGGGACACCTGACCCAAAGAAGGTCAGCACGTCTCACGTTGAACGGCAGAATTGAACAATGAGAACGTCAATGCGCCGGTTCACGCGCCTGACAAACGCGTTCTCAAAGAAGGTCGAGAACCACTGTCACGCGCTGGCGCTCTACTTCGTCTTCTATAACTTCTGCCGTATCCACAAATCACTTAAGGTTAGCCCGGCAATGGCTGCCGGCCTTGCCGACATCCTGCATGATCTGGAATGGATTATTGGGCTAATCGATGCCCGCGCTCCAGTGCCCCGGCCGTTCGAAAACTTACAAGAAGAAAAATTCAAACTGAGACACTACCGAAATTCTAGACATGTAGCATGAAGCGGGAAGCCGGGGTACAATGGATAGCAACTCCTGAAGCGCAGATAATCACCTTCCGCGCCTCTAGTTCTGACAGCACTCGATCATGAATTTTATATGGCCAAGAAAGAACAACAAGTTGGAGCCTTTGCTTTCGGCAAGCGGGCAAGGACGCACTGAGCATACTCCTCGTCACCTCCCGCGAGTCAGGTCGCTGGGTGATCCCCAAGGGCTGGCCCATGAAGGGGACGAAACCGCATCGCGCCGCCGCCTTGGAGGCTCTGGAAGAGGCTGGGGTCGAGGGTGCTATCGGAAGCAAACCCCTGGGGCAATTTCCCTACGACAAAAGGGAAAAGACACGCTCAACAACGATTGAAGTTACCGTTTACCCCTTGCACGTCAAAAAGCAGAAACCACGTTGGCGTGAAGATCACGAACGCCGCCGGAGATGGTTTTCGGCAGAGGTCGCGGCGAGCAAGGTGGATGAGCCGGAGCTTTCGGAGCTGATGGTAGCGCTGGCAAAACGCGATCGCTGCGTCGGGTTCCCGTTCAAGGCCTAAGACCGAACCATTCGCGGGGACTTGCCTTCATTGAAGATGGAAAACCATTGCGCTGACAGTCGACGTGACGACTATACTTCGAGGATTCGCTCTGCCGGTCACCTAGTGAATTTTCGCAACGTAGCCTCAGCCAATTCGCCTCTTTGCACTAAGTCAGATTGCGAGGTGAAGTGCACGCCGCCGATGGACAATACGAGAAACGGAGAGCCGTTGTCGGGCCCTCCGTAAAATTATTCCGAACTCTGGTATTAGGCCGCTCTTCCAACTGCCTGTGCCGCCAGACGAGCACGTATCATTTCGTGTGGTGGCCGCCTGTCGTAAATCGGCGAGATCGCGTTAAGAATTCGTGATTGCAAAACTTTGGCGCGAGTATTGTTGGCGGCAATCGGTGCGCAAGCCTGCATCTCCGTAGCTTCGACGCCAAAAAGGCTCCGATATTCGTGGCCATTATCGAAGCATTGCCTGTCACCAGCCGCGCACCTAAGCGTCTCAGAATGGGCTCCGTTCGCTATGATGACATCGTGGTTCTCTAGCTCGATATGGAAGTATGTGAGCACGTCGGCACCGGGTGGAAGCGCTTTCGCGATATTCACACCGTTAATAAGATCGAACGCCGGAACCAGAAGCCCATCGATGAACAGGCAATGAAAATCAGTGACGTACAAATCTGTGTGAGGCGCGATGCCATCCAGTGAGCCACGCGCTAATTTGACTGGGACGCTGTCCTGATCCCAACATTGATCCGCTCTCATTTCGGCGGTCCAGCGAGCGATCCACTTTACCGGCTTAAACGCACCTGACGCTGTCGTGACTAGATCGCCGACCTCCAGGTCTTCGATGCGGCTAATGCCATCGGGCGTGTCGATCATCGTGCCCTTAAGGTAGCAGTGACCACCTCCGCCCTCTCTCTTCCTCTTCTTCCGAAGATGGCGTGGAAATAGAGCCATTGCGTGCGACTCTGCGGAACCAACTGAGTTGGTCGCTAGAAAAGCACCAATGAGCGCCGACCCTGCCAGTAGGCTCCGTCGTGACGCCATTCTTCGAGATGGATCATCTGAAGCAGCTTGATGGGCTGGCTGAATGCCCTGCTTGGAATTTTCCATCAATATCTCCAACAAACTCGGACGAGAAAGAAGCCAAGGGAGCCGCACCCAAAGATCGCTGATCGGAGCCGCAGCCCTTCAGATATCATTCACCAAACCAATCGAGGTCGCAAGGTTAGGTAGTTGTTGCAATTCGTAAAATTAGCAATTGGTTAACTTATTGCCCTTCAGTCCAGTTATGCAGCAACATTTGGTGGATGCACGAAACACTTTTGCCAAAATCGGCTTAGAGCGGCATTGGCCCATTCGCTCGGTCCCTCTTCCTTCACTATGGTTGCCATAGCGATCGAAGCTCGCAGTCCCTAACGCATTCCCTGAATTCGACGAAGCCGGGCGCAAGCGTCCTTCGCCCCACTTCAACCGGCTGGCGGATATGATGGAGGAACTCGTCAAGTTCACTTGGCTGGTTCGCGGCCACTCCGATTGTCTCGTCGACCGTTATTCCGCCGGAGGTCCGGGTTTGACCGATGGTGAGCGTTAATCCTGAAACACCGTATCGTGCGTTTCGTTACCGCCGCCCGCCTGCAAGCTGGATGGATCGTGGGTCGCGACGGAGCACCATCATGGCGGCGATCCCGAAGATTGGTCCGGGTACGAGAAGCAAAAAGGTCCAGCGCCAACCTCCGAGCGCGTCAGCAACAATTGGTGTCAGCCAAATCGCAAATATCGTTAGCGCAAAGCCGCCACCCATCTGCAGCGCAAGTGAGGAGCCAACAAGGGTCTGATCAGATAGCTCCGTTACTGCTGCGGAGAATTGAGCGCTGTCGGCGACGACGCTAAAGCCCCAAATGAGCGCGATCAGAGTGAACAACCAAAGTGGCCCATCGAAAGCGAAGCCGATCAAGAGGGCTGCTGTAGCCGAGATCGCCATCATCAGTGAGGTCGCGTAGCAGCGGCCTATTTTGTCAGCGAGCCAGCCGCAGAAAATGCACCCTGGCGTCCCTATTGCGATGACGGCGAAGGTCAGAAGCGAGGCATTGGCGAGTACAAGGCCGTTGGCCTGGGCAGCGGTGCAGAAGGCAAGGAACCAGCCCCACATCGCGTAGAGCTCCCACATATGGCCAAAGTAGCCAGCATTCGCCAGCATCACCGGGCGGTCACGAAGAACAGCGCCAATCTGGCCGATATCAACCTTCGCGCGGGCAAACGCATAGGGGCCTTCGCGAAGTGCAAATGCGAAGATGGCTGCGGCCAGTAACGACGCTATCGAGCTGGTTGCAATGACGACGCGCCAATCAAAACCTTGGCCCAATGCCCGCACCAAGTGCGGTGTCGCGGAACCCAGGGTCAATGCACCGACCATGACTCCCATTGCTAGCCCCCGCCCCGTGCGAAACCACGTTGCGATAAACTTCATGGCCGGAGGATAGACCAAGGCAAGCGCCATACCTGTGGCAAATCGCAGGCCAACGGCGATCGAGGCAGTAGGCGCGACTAGTAGAAGTCCGTTAAACGTAGCGGCAGCCAAACAAGCTAAAGTCATTAGTGCCGTCAACCGCCAAATGTCGGATAACGAAACAAGGCTCGACGCAAGTGCCCCGAAAACAAAACCTGCCTGGACCGCGTTGGTCAACCACGCTGCAGTAGAGCTGTTGAGTGCGAGCCTAGCGACGAGCTCGGGTAGCACGGCCGTGGCTGAAAACCACGTTGTAAGCGACAGAACGACGGCGATTCCTGCCAAGGTCAAGGCCCGCCAACGATCAGTTGCCTCGACCTTCACGCTGCTGCACCCCATCGTGGCCTGAACAGATCTGAAATCAAGGCCAGTGTATCCTCTTGAATTTAACCCGGTAAAACAACAGGGCTGTAATGCTCCACTGAATCGCAACCCAATTTTGCCCGTTGCCCACGTAAACCCATCGGCTGTAAGCCCGCCAAAACTAACTGAAGCTCCACGCTCGTACGACGACGAACAGCCAATCGGGCAAGCGACCGATTGTCCGTGAGCAAGACGACCCACGGCTTGCTGAACACGTGCCAGCGTAGTGTTGATCGAAAATGCTCCGCTCCACGGAGGCCCGAGCGCACCGCGTCAGGCAAAATGCTTCGACAGCTTGAGGCCTTGCGCCTGGTAGTTGGATCCAAGATCCCGGCCGTAGAGCAGGCGCGGAACCTCGCTCAGGCGCTCATAAATCAATCGGCCGATGATTTGCCCGTCTTCGAGGATGAACGGAACTTTGTGGCTGCGCACTTCGAGGACGACGCGCGAGCCCTCTCCGCCTGCTGGTGCATGCCCGAATCCGGGATCCATGAAGCCGGCATAATGGACGCGGAATTCACCGACCAGCGGATTGAACGGCACCATTTCCGCGGCATAGTTTGGCGGAACGTGCACGGCTTCCTTCGACGCCAGGATGTAGAACTGATCGGGATCGAGGATCAACCGGCTGGCCCCTCGCAAATGGATGGGTTCCCAATAGTCCAACACGGGACACGCTCCGGTTTTGTCGACGTCGACAACTCCTGAGTGGCGTTTTGCGCGGTAGCCGATAGGCCCATCGCCCGGTTCCTTCAAGTCAACCGATAGCGCGATGCCATCGTCGATGTCGGCGCTCGTCGCGCTGACCAGCCGATCGCTTTCGTGCAGTGCGGTTAGTGTCGTGTCATCGAGTTGGGGAGAGCCGCTGCGGAAACGGATCTGCGATAACCGTGAGCCTGTCCGAACGACAATTGGAAATGTCTGCGGACATATCTCGGCATAAAGTGGACCTGTGTAGCCGTCGGGGATCTGATCGAATGCAGTCACACGGTCGGCAATAACGCGGGTGAATACATCAAGCCGTCCGGTTGAGCTTTTTGGGTTAGCGGAGGCAGATACGCCGGCCGGCAGCGCCAGCGCTTCTTGCAGCGGCACAACGTAAACACAACCGGTCTCCAGAACAGCTCCTCCGGTCAGGTCGATGGCGTGTAGACGTACATCTTCCAGCCGGTCCGCGACCTTGACGCCAGGGCCTGGCAGAAAGCTCGCACGAACCCTGAAGGCTGTTTCTCCAAGTCGCAGATCGAGGCTTGCCGGCTGTAACTGGTTGTCGGCCGGCGGCACGTCGAGCCTAACCAAACCCGCCGCAATCATCTCTTCGATTGCCTGGACCGGAAAGACGCCCTCGCGTTCCCAGGCTTTTTGGCCAGCGTTTGCCTGCAAAATCAGCACCCTCTTGCCGTTGTTTCGCTAGAATTCACCATTGGGCCTAGACCAACCGCACCTTGACGCCAAGACCTGATTGCCTGTAGTCCCCTTGAACGTTGATCCGTGGTGATTTGGCTGGCCGGCTTGCAGCCACGAAAAACAATTCGCTAAAAGGCCGCGCGCTCCGCTCATCGTGCTCGACACATAATCGTGTTGAATTAAGCCGTGGGGCCCGGCTTTTCCTTTAGCCGGCTTTGTCCCGTGCGCCTCGGCGCTGTGGACCAAAGAGAATATGAGGAACGCGCATGACCGCGAAACCAAAAGATTCATCCGATCCCGCCAACGATTGGGCCCCGGCGACCCGCCTTGTACACGGTGGCACCTTACGCTCGCAGTTCGGCGAAACTTCCGAAGCGCTCTTTCTGACGCAAGGCTACGTCTACGATTCTGCTGAACAGGCCGAAGCCCGCTTCAAGAACGAAGAACCAGGTTACCAGTATTCCCGCTTCGCCAACCCGACCGTTTCGATGTTCGAGGAACGCCTTCGCCTCCTCGAAGGTGCCGAGGACTGTCGCGCAACTGCAACCGGTATGGCCGCCGTCAACGCGGCGCTGATGTCATATTTGAGCGCAGGTGATCATGTCGTTGCAGCACGTGCCCTGTTCGGCTCCTGCCGTTATGTCGTCGAAGACCTCTGCCCTCGGTTCGGCATCGCCGCGACGCTCATCGACGGTACAGACCTTGCAGCTTGGAAGGCTGCGATTCAGCCCAATACCAAGGCGATCTTTTTCGAAACCCCGGCCAATCCAACTCTCGATCTGGTCGACATTGCAGCTGTCAGTGAAATCGCACATGAAGCAGGCGCCCTCGTGTTTGTTGACAACGTGTTTGCGACACCCATGTTGCAACGCCCGATCGAACTCGGTGCTGACGTTGTTATTTACTCGGCCACCAAGCACATCGATGGACAGGGACGCTGCCTGGGCGGCGCGGGGCTTGGCACCAAGAAGTTTGTCGAAGACCAACTTGCAATCTTCATCCGCCAGACCGGCCCGTCATTGAGCCCATTCAACGCATGGGTGCTATTGAAGGGTCTTGAAACTCTCCCACTTCGCGTCAAGGCCCAATGCGAAAGCGCAAGTCTTATTGCCGACCATCTTGCGGGTGACACCCGTATCACCAAGGTGCTGTTTCCCGGCCGCAATGACCATCCGCAGGCCGAACTGGCAGCCCGCCAGATGACAGGTTGTGGTCAGGTCGTGACTTTTTGCGTCGACGGCGGCAAGGAAGAAGCCTTCCGCTGTCTCAACGCGCTGCGGATCATCAGGATTTCGAATAACCTTGGCGATGCCAAAAGCCTTGTGACGCACCCTGCGACAACGACCCACCAGCGATTGAAGCCGGAAGCCCGCGCCGAACTTGGAATCACCGACGGCATGATCCGCCTTTCCGTCGGCCTCGAAGACGCTGGCGACTTGATCGGTGACCTCGATCGGGCAATTGCGGCGATCTCGTAAATGCTGGCGGCTTGCGGGCGGTTGACCGCTTGCAGCGCTGGCGTAGTATCCGGCCGGCCCACCGCCGGTAATCAACACGTCCGAATTCCGTGTATGTTCACCGCTACGTGCAGGCATTCACGACCTGAGAAAGTTCCACAATGTATGAAGCGGTAACCAAGGGCATCCGGGTCCACGTCGAACCGGACTATCTCGAAGATCAGTCATCTCCGGATGAAGGCTACTTTTTCTGGTCCTATACGGTGATGATTTCCAATGACACGCCCGATGCCGTTGAATTGCGGACACGGCTTTGGCAGATCACCGATGCCAAGGGTTATCGCGAAGAAGTTCGCGGGCCAGGGGTGGTCGGTCAGACACCGCGCATTGAACCTGGCGAAAGCTTTACCTACACCTCGGGTTGTCCGTTGCGCACTCCATCAGGCATCATGGTCGGAAGTTACCAGATGGTCGATAGCGAAGGCCGCCTGTTCGATGTCGCAATACCCGCCTTCTCCCTCGACAGCCCCTTCTCGGTTCCGACCGTCAATTGAAGACACAAACGGAATGGCTGGTCCGCTGTGAACGATAAGCCGCAAACTACTGCGCAGTTATCTCCCATCGAATTGCTTGAGACGCTCGTCTCCTTCGACACGACAAGTCACAAGTCGAACGTCGCGCTGATCAATTTCGTAGTCGATTATCTTTCTCGCTACGGAATTGAAGCGCAGCTTTTGCCAAACGAGACCGAAGAGAAGGCCAACCTTTGCGCCAGCATCGGTCCGGTCGCGGCTGGCGGTGGTATCGGGCTGTCCGGGCATACCGACGTCGTTCCTGTAACGGGCCAGGATTGGGATACCGATCCATTCAAGCTGACGCGGCGCGATAACCGGCTATACGGCCGCGGCACGACAGATATGAAGGGCTACCTAGCGTGCGTTCTTGCTGCCGTACCCGACTTTGTCGCGCGCCCGCTGAAGCGCCCAGTCCATATCTTATTCTCTTATGACGAGGAGATAGGCTGCGTTGGCGTCCGTCCAATGATTGCCAGGCTTGGTCAGGACTTCCCGATGCCCGAAATCATATTCGTCGGAGAGCCTACCGGCATGGAAGTTGTCGACGCCCATAAGGGGCCTGCCCGTTGGGATCTCACTGTGACCGGACGGGCTGCGCACTCATCGATGGCACACCTCGGCGTAAACTCCGTGCACGTCGCTGCCGAGATCATAAGCGAGCTTCGGCGCATCGAAGCCGAACTGCGCGAAACCAGCCGCGATGAGCGTTTCGATCCACCCTATGCGACGCTGCAGGTGACCACGATCGAAGGAGGTGCGGCCAACAATATTATTCCGCTGACCTGCAGGATCGGTTTCGAAGTACGCGCATTGCCCGGCGTCGACGTCAAAGCAATCGAAAGGCGAGTGGCCGACTTTGCGCGCGAACGCTGCTTACCCTCCATGAAGGAAGTCGCTAAAGATGCCGCCGTCGAAATCGAACTGGCCAACCATGTACCACCGTACGGTGCAAGATCCGGTTCCGAAGCCGTTGCCCTTGCGCTGCACCTTGTCGGCGGCAACCAAACGTCTGCGGTCTCCTATGCCACCGAGGCCGGCCTTTTTCAGACCGCGGGACCAGATACGGTTGTCTGTGGCCCTGGTTATATTGCTCAGGCCCATACGGCCAACGAATGGATCGCTGAAAGCGAACTCACGTCCTGCTCGGCATTTCTGACCCGCCTCGCAGACTGGTGTGAAAACTAGCCAAGGAATAGATCAGGCAAACTCAGGTACTCAAACCAAGGATTAGACCCGACAGAAGTACTCTGGTATGTGGTATGCCAATGGACGTATAGTGCTGACATGACCGGACATTATCCTGGCATTCAGCGCCCAAGAGGAGGAACGATTCGATGGCCATCAAAGATCTTCTCGTCGCTTATGACGGCAATGAAGCTTCTGAAAAGGCTCTGGAATTCGCGTTAAAGATGGGTGCCAAGTACGGAGCAACCGTAACTGGACTGAAGGTCAATACACCTCCAAAGTTCGACAGCCACGTCCGCCGTTGGATGTCGGAAGACGTCATCGCAAGTATGGCCGAAGCGCAAAGCGAAGCATCTGCGGCGATCAAGGAAAAATTTGATGCCCATGTCGCCGCGTCACATTTCAAGGGGGATACCGGCTGGCTCGTCGAAGAGGGGCAGCCTGACATTATGCTCGCCCGCTCCGCCCGCTTCTACGATCTCCTGCTGATTGGCCAATTTGAATCTGCCTTTCGTGCTGAGATGCACCGAACGGTCGACCCGAAGGAATTGCTGCTGCGCGCAGGCAAGCCGATCATCATCGTGCCCAAGGAGTATAGCGTGCGGGACTTCACGGAGACTGCGGCGGTTGCCTGGGATGGCAGTCGTTTTGCGGCACGGGCTCTGACAGACGCAATGCAGATACTCGAAACCAAGAAATCCCTTGATGTGCTGATTGCCAAGCAGTCCCAATCGAGCGACGCAAAAAACAGGATGCCGGGCCTCGATATTTTTGTTCACCTGAAACGCCACGGTGTGAATGCCAACGAGGTCACGCTCACCACCACCGGCACGACACTGGCCGACGCAATCCTTAATCACTGCGCGAAAACGGA
>JAJFHK010000431.1 GCA_021775655.1 Filomicrobium sp.
CCCAGACAGCAGGCAGGTCTTCCTTCTTGACGCCAAGTAAATCGATGCGCTGGCCGCCGGTGCATTTCACCGTCGGGATTTCAAACTTATCGGTGACATCGGCGATGGCGCGCAGTTCGCTCGAGTTGGTTATCCCGCCCCACATGCGTGGCACGACGGAATATGTACCGTCCTTTTGTATGTTGGCGTGAACGCGCTCATTGATGTACCGGGACTGGTTGTCATCGACATAAATGCCTGGCCAAGTCGCCAACATGTAGTAGTTGAGTGCTGGACGGCATTTCGCGCAACCTCCGGAACTTTTCCATTCGAGCGCCTGCATAAGGTCGGGAATGGTCTGCAATTGTTTTGCAATGATGAGACGGCGCACATCGGCGTGGCCCAAGTCCGTGCATCCGCACATCGGTTTGACGGCAACCGGGTCGTAAGCCTCGCCGAGCGACAACGCAAGCAACTGCTCGACGAGACCGGAGCAGGTCCCACACGACGCAGAAGCCTTCGTGTGTGACCGCACATCGTCGATTGAGGTCAACCCCAGACCATTGATTGCCGAAACAATCTGACCCTTACAAACACCGTTGCACCCGCAAACTTCCGCATCATCCGACAATGCTGCAACGGCCGCCAAAGGGTCCAGGGCGCCACCTCCGGCATAGGCCGGGCCGAAGACAAGCGTTTCGCGATATCCGGAAATGTCTTCGCAAGATTTGATCAGGTCAAAAAACCAGCCCGAGTCCGCAGTATCTCCGAACATGACGCAGCCGATAACCGCGTCATCCTTCAGGACCAGGCGACGGTAAACTCCGCGCGTCGCATCCCGAAGAACGATTTCCTCGCGATCGTCCCCATCGGCGAAGTCACCTGCGGAAAACAGATCAACGCCCGTTACCTTGAGTTTCGTTGCAAGCGCCTTGTCCACGAATGGATCACAAGCTTCGCCCAACAACTGTGAAGCCAGCACTTGTGCCTGCTCGAACAATGGCGCGACGAGTCCATATACGTTGCCGCTGTGCTCGACGCATTCACCGAGCGCACAAACGTCCGGGTCAGAAGTACGCAAGAAGGAATCGACCAATATGCCGCGGTTCGAATCGAGCCCTGACGCCTTTGCTACGGCGAGATTCGGCCTGATGCCAACCGCCATAACGACGAGATCGGCGGGAATCTTCGACCCGTCTTCGAGGAGAACCCCTTCAACTTTGCCGTTGCCGAAAATCTCTTTTGTGGACGCGTTCGTGCGTACGTTGATGCCGCGGCGTTCCAAGTCTTTGCGAAGCAATAACCCGGCGGCAGCGTCGAGTTGGCGGTCCATCAAGTGATCTGAGAGGTGAATGATCGAAACGTCCATGCCGCGCAGACGCAAACCCGCGGCTGCTTCCAGCCCTAGCAGGCCACCTCCGATAACGACGGCCTTAGCACCCTCGCGACCAGCAGCTTCGACCATTTGGTTTGTGTCGTCGAGATCCCGATATGATAGCACGCCTTGCAGATCATTTCCGGGGATGGGAATTATGAACGGGCTCGATCCTGTGGCAATAACGAGTTTGTCGTAGTTGACCTCGCTTTGTGTTCCAACGATCACTTTCTGCTTGCGGTCAATTGAAGTAATCTGCTCCCCAAATCGGCAAATCACCCCATTCGCCGCGTACCAGTTATCGTCATGTGTTACGATTTCTTGGTAGCTCTTTTCGCCCGAGAGTACGGGTGACAGCATAATGCGGTTGTACGTGCCGCGAGGCTCTGCGTTGAAGAGGGTTATTTCGAATGAATCGGATTCGACGAGATTCTCTAAGAGCCTTCCCGCTGCCATGCCGGCCCCGATAACGACGAGCTTCTTCTTGCTCATGTGAGATTCCTTTTAGCAGTACCACGCGATAATGTGTGAGATTGAATCGCCGCTGTAGATTGGCAGTGCGACAAGGCTGGAAAACCCGGCAGTCCCCGGACCTTCAGTTTCTACAACCGGCATGCCGGATCCCAACACGCGGCCGAGAGGCCCTTTCCATATCGAAATTCGGCGTGCATTTTCATTCGACCAGAGCGGCCCGTCTCGTTCGCAAAGTCCGTCGATAATTTCCGCCTCTTCGCCGCCGCGTGCTTTCCAAATTTCGAAACGACGAGCGATGGGCGTTCCAAGTGCCGACAGTAGAGTGAGCACAAAAGTCGTACGGTCTGGTGCCGGCACGGGGATACCAAGACCGGTTGTTAAGCCCGCCTTGCCGGCGCTGTCTGCGCGGACGAACTTGTAGCCGGATCCAAGATCGCGCATCAGCATGGGTGCTCTTGCCGCCCACACTCCGCCAGGAAGCCCTTGCCCGTGCGGGAAATGGGTGTGCTGGGAAACGAACTCGAACTCCTGAGCGGCGCCGTAGTAGCCGTCATTGAGCATCAACAATCCGTCACGCTCTTCCCACACCTCGATTGCCCCAATACGTTCCTGGCTGTCGGAACACAGGACGACCAGCACAGCTTTCAGGTTCTCGCCGCTGAAGACGGGAATAGCGACAGCGCTGGTCAAGCCGGCGGAGGCTGCAACGTCCGTGCGTTTAAAGGTTGTGGCGTCGAAAGACTTCATGACGATCGGGCGTGCTTCGGCCCAAGACTTGCCTGGCAAGCCTTCTCCCAGGCCAAAGCTCTCTGTTACGGATGCGCTTTCGAACTCGTCAAATTTGCCGTAGTTGCCGCAAGCGTGGACGAGGCGATCGCCCTCGACCTTCCAGACCTCACTGGCAGCTATGAAGGTCCGAACCTGCGTTGAATCCAATGAGTTCATCAAGCGGCCTCGGGTTTGGGCTGGGATTGGACGGGTGCAGCTGGCGTCGCGACTTTTTTACTTTGCGCTCCATGCTCGTACTCTTCGAGGAAGTCGAGGACGTGCTGGCGGTAGCGATAGTAATCAGGGTGTTCTAGAAGTGCTTTTCGCGTGCGTGGCCGTTCCAGGTTCACGTTTACGATGCGGCCAATCTTGGCGTTCGGACCGTTGGTCATCATCACAACGCGATCAGCGAGTAAGATGGCTTCATCAACATCGTGGGTGACACAGACGGCCGTCACCTTCGTGCGGCTCCAGACCTCCATCAGAACTTCCTGCAATTCCCAGCGCGTCAGGCTGTCGAGCATGCCAATGGGCTCGTCAAGCAGAAGTAATTTCGGCGAGAGCGCGAACGCGCGCGCGATACCGACGCGTTGCTTCATACCGTTGGAAAGGTCGCTAGCCTGCTTGTCCATCGCGTCGGCAAGGCCGACGCGTTCAAGGTAATAAGAAACTACGTCGTCACGCTCCGACCGGCTCGCATGCGGGTAAACGCGGTCGACGCCGAGGGTGACGTTCTCGCGCGCTGACAGCCACGGAAACAACGATGGTGCCTGAAAGACAACAGCGCGATCAGGACCCGCTGTCGTAACCTCCTTGCCGTCGAGAATTATGCCGCCGGCGCTTATTTCGTTGAGGCCTGCCGTCATCGACAGCACGGTTGACTTGCCGCAACCGGAATGGCCGATAAGCGTGATGAATTCGCCCTTTTTCATTTTCAGGTCAAAGCCGTCGACGACCTTCAGCGGACCTTGTGGCGTTGGATATACCTTGTCGATCTGCGAAAATTCGAGATAGCGTTCCGAGCGCGGGGACGCTGCCGCCTCTTCATATGCTTGCGGCGGTTTTTTCTTGCCACCGATTGTGATCGGCACAACGTTGGGCAGTTCGCGCGTTTCGGGTGCTTTGGCGGCCCGATCCAGACCAAGATCGATAAGATAGCCGGTAATTTCCTGGCGAAGCTTCTGGAACGTCGCATCAGAGCTCAGTGTCGCATGTTCGCGCGGGCGGGCGATATCAACCTTGAATTCTTTGCCAAGCGTCGCGCATGGACCCGGCGTCAGAGGGATAATGCGGTCGGCAAGCAGGATTGCTTCATCGACGTCATTGGTGATTAGAACAACGGTACGTTTGTCCTGCTCCCAAATCTTTTCGATCTCGTCTTGAAGCTTGGCACGAGTCAAAGCATCAAGCGCTGAGAGCGGTTCATCAAGCAACAGCATTTCTGGATTCATGGCGAGCGCGCGCGCAACGGCAACCCGTTGGCGCATGCCACCGGAAAGTTCGGCCGGTCGCCGGGTTGCCGCATGCCTGAGGCCGACCATATCGACGTAGCGCTGAGTGTGTTCGGCGCGACTTGCTTTCGATTCCTTTGCAAAAACCTGGTCGACGGCAAGTGCGACATTGTCGAACACCGTTAACCACGGCATCAGCGAATAGGACTGAAATACGATCCCGCGATCCGGCCCTGGTCCCGTGATGGGCTCGCCTTTGAGAAGGACTTCGCCAGTGTCGGGCGAAACCAACCCCGCGATCGTTGAAATGAGCGTTGTTTTGCCGGAGCCGGAGAACCCCACAATCGCAACAAACTCACCCTCCTCAACCGCGAGGTTGATGTCATTCAGGACTTCGGTTCTCGCAGTACCTTCACCGTAGGTTTTTCCGACGCCGTTCAGTTCGAGAAATGCCATGTTCAGTCTCTCCCCCACGTCAGCGGTTGTCGGAATAGGTAAAGGCGACCTGCAGTGCGTAAATCAGTCGATCGAGGAGAAAGCCGATGAGGCCGATTGCCAGGACGGCGACCATGATTTTCGCAAGCGAACTTGAAGAACCGTTCTGGAATTCATCCCAAACGAATTTTCCAAGGCCTGGGTTCTGCGCTAGCATTTCCGCGGCGATGAGAACCATCCAGCCCACGCCCAACGATAGCCGCATGCCAGTGAAGATGAGCGGAAGCGACGATGGCAGGACGAGCTTTGTAATGGTGCGTGTTGTTGGCAGCTGCAGAACTCGGCCAACGTTCAAGAGATCTTTGTCGATCGAGGACACGCCGAGAGCGGTATTTATCAGAGTCGGCCATAGCGAACAGAGCGTCACCGTAATAGCCGATATGAGCAGTGACTTTGGCATCCACTCGTAAGGCGTCGCGTAAACCGCAGAAACAACCATCGTCACGATCGGCAACCAAGCAAGCGGCGAGACCGGCTTGAATAGCTGGATGAGCGGATTCAACGCACCGTTCACCGTCGGTGACAGACCCGACATTATTCCAAGCGGAATAGCAATCGCGACGCCGACGAAAAATCCGAGCGCGACGGTAATGAGACTTGTGAAAATCTGGTCGAAGAACGTCGGAGCACCGGTATACGCGCGATGCTTCACCTTGTCGGCTTTGCCGGCTTCGACAAGCCGCGCATTGCGTTTATCCTGCCGCTCATAAAATGCTACCTGGCGTTCGCGTTCATTCAAGTGATCCTGGTAGAGGTTGCCGGCTTGCTCCGCGACCTGAACGGGGCCGGGAATAGCGCCAAGTGACGTCTTCACCTGCGGTGCAAAATAAGCCCATGCTGCCAAAAACAGTGCAATACCAATCAGCGGTACAACCAGCTTTTGCCATAGCTCGCGCAGATTCTGTTTTACGCTATCGCCCAGAGCAAGCTTGATGAGCGGCACGATGAATCCAAGTCCAAACACACCGAGCATGCTGGATGAGCTGTTCAGTCGCTGATAGATTTTCTGCAGGCGCTTTTCGCGCGCATCGCTGCGTGAGGTATCAATATAGTCGGTTGCGACAGCCATTATCATCTCCGGTTATTCTGGGCTGTTTCGAATCGGGCTCTGCAGGAACGGAAGTGCCACTCCCGTTCCCGCCTGCGCGTATTCAGGGGACAATATTTTCCTGTTAGTTGCTGACGACCTCGGCGCCCTCGACCTTGTCGTTACCTTTCAGTCCGATTGTCAGACTCTCCAGGTAAGCATTGGGCTTTTTGCCGTCGTAGGTGACGCCATCAATCATGTCGTTGGCAGGAACCGGCGGGCGGAAACCATCGGTGCCTTCAGGGAAGTCCGCCTTCGCGACGTGACCTTCCTCGACCAACATTTTTGCCGCCTTCATGTAGATGTCTGGCCGGTAAACCTTCTTGGCGACATCGAGGTACCATTCGTCTTTTTTGCCTTCGGAAATCTGTCCCCAGCGGCGCATTTGCGTGAGGTACCAGATGGCGTCCGAGTAATAGGGGTAGGTCGCAAAGTAGCGATAGAAGACGTTGAAATCGGGCACTTCGCGTTTGTCGCCTTTTTCGTACTCAAAGGTTCCCGTCATGGAGTTGGCGATGACTTCCGCGTCGGCACCAACGTATTCCGAACGCGCCAATATCTTCACCGCTTCCATGCGGTTGGCGTTGTTGTTCTCGTCGAGCCATTTCGCGGCGCGAATGAGCGCTTTGGTGAGAGCAAGCGTCGTGTTGGGATATTTCTCGGCAAACTCTTTGGTGATCCCGAAAACTTTCTCCGGATTGTTCTTCCAGATTTCATAATCGGTGATGACCGGGACACCGATTCCCTTAAAGACGGCCGCCTGGTTCCAGGGCTCGCCGACGCAATAGCCGTAGATGGTGCCGGCTTCGAGGGTGGCTGGCATCTGCGGCGGCGGCGTCACGGAAAGCAAAGCCTTGGCCTTGATCGTGCCTGACGTATCGGTCGGCGAATAATAGCCAGGGTGGATGCCGCCGGAGGCAAGCCAATAACGGAGTTCGTAGTTGTGTGTCGAGACGGGGAAAACCATGCCCATCTTGAAGGCCTTGCCATCGTCAGCAAATTTCTCAATGACTGGCAGCAATGCTTCAGCTTTGATCGGATGTACCGGCTTGCCGTCATCCCGCTTCGGAATATGCGGCTTCATCAATTCCCAAACCTCGTTGGAAACCGTGATGCCGTTGCCGTTCAAGTCCATCGAAAACGGCGTGATGATGTGAGCCTTGGTGCCAAAGCCGATGGTCGCTGCCAAAGGCTGGCCTGCGAGCATGTGGGCGCCATCGAGTTCACCGGTGATGACCCGGTCGAGCAGCACTTTCCAGTTCGCCTGCGCCTCGAGCGTAACGAAGAGACCTTCGTCCTCGAAATAACCAAGCTCTTTAGCGACCGCGAGCGGTGCCATATCGGTCAGCTTGATGAAGCCGAATTTCAGTTCATCTTTTTCAACATCTAGAATTTCCGAGTTTGCATTTGAAACCGCCGCAACGGACAACGCGACTGCGCCGATGGCGGTTGGCAGAAGCTTTCTAGCTCTGCTGCAAAAGTCGGTAAAAGAGATAGCGTTCATCAATTTCCCCTGCTGTTAGACCCCGACCAATTCGGTTGGCCGGAACTTGCTCAACGCGAGCAACCACAAAAATCGCCGCGCGACGTTCGGAAGACGTGGAACTGTCTCCCTCCCGATCGGCGGCGTTGCCGTAGCCCTTATTTGGGCATTATAAGTGGATGGACCTCCGTTGGTCCTACCCTCTAAAGGCAGGAACCGTGCCAACTCCAGAGTTTCTTTAAATCTCTATGTTATATCAATGGGATATCCATATTTTTTATGCCCCTGACAACGTATATGCGAGCGTCTTGACTGCTCAATCTGCAGTCACCGAATTTCAATTGTGCACTGCGAAAAGGCAATGCCGCATGGAGGTGATAAATTGTGCAGACTATTTCTTGGTGTGCGCCAGGTAATCGCCGATTTGGTCGGGATCGAAAGTGTGCCCATCAAAAAATGCATCCGGTCCAAGGCGGAGTTTTCCAACCGTCGAACCTGCTTCGCGAACATCGCTTAGCGCCCCCTCAACCTTCGAATTTGCAGATGGCAAGTCGATGCCAAGTGGCCGCAATGCTTCGCGATAGAGCGCTGGACGATAGGTCTTGCGTGCAGACTCGATTCCATCATCGCTAAGCGGCACCTGACCCCAACGCACCATCTGGCTATAAAACCAAAGCGCGTGGCTGACCCAGGGGAAAGTTGCAGCATTTGCTGCAAAATTCATGAACCCATCGATCTTCACTTTTGTTTCGTTGTTCAAACCAAGCTGTTGAGTCAGTCCAGGCAGCAAGCCAGTGGCATTGATGCCGACATACTCGTCTCGCGCCAGCATGCGCGAAAGCTCGTCCTTTTGTGCGCCGTCATCGCACCAATTCGCAGCTCGGTAGAGCGCCCGAACCAGTGACAGCGCACGATCGGGCTCATTCGACACCCATTCCTGACGCGCACCCAGCACCTTCTCAGGGCTATTTTGCCAAATATGCCAATTGGTCGTGAGGATGACGCCTGAACCTTCGGCCGCCGCGAGTGAACCCCAGGGCTCGCCAACGCAGAATCCGTCAAGCCTGCCACTCTTCAGCGCTGCCGGCATCAGAGACGGTGGCACGACGACCAGATTGATGTCTCTTCCATTCTTGAGCTCGCCTGCGCCCAGCCAATAGGCAAGTTGATAATGATGCGCAGAAAACGGATGCACGATGCCAAAAGTCAGCGGCGAGGCACTGGCGCGTTGACGATCTCTAACAACCTTCTTTAATGAATTGAGCGCTTTGCCGGCATCGAAATCGTTCAACTCGCCATGTTCTGCCAAGGCGTTCCAAAAGCTATTTGATACAGCGATTGTATTGGCGCCCGTCCCAAGCGCCATGGGGACGGTCATCGGCACGGCAAGCGGTCCGAGTCCGAGATTTGCTGCGACCGGCATTGGGGCCAATATGTGGGCAACGTCCAAGTGGCCGACTGCAAGCCTGTCTCTAATCGTTGCCCAAGACGTTTCTTTGGACAGTCTGAGCTTTATGCCCTCTGCTTCAGCAAATCCCAACTCATGTGCAACGATTAACGGTGCTGCATCGAGGAGCGGAACAAAGCCCGCATGGATCTCGTATGGGCATTCACTCATTAGCGCATTTCCTTACCGAGAAGACCTGCGGCCAGTACAAGGCTCTCCGCGATTTGAGCTATGCGGCGGTTCTCGTTCATTGCCGTTTTTCGCAAAAGCGCGTACGCCTCCGGCTCCGTCAGACCATGCGTTTTCATGAGCAGCGATTTCGCACGCCCTATGGACTTATGCTCGGCAAGTTCGGATTTGGCCTTGTTCAGTTCGCGGCGAAGGCGGTCGAATGCGTTAAACCGGCTGATTGCGGTTTCAAGCACTGTTCGCACGCTCTCTTTTTTCAGGCCGTCGACGACGTAAGCCGAGACCCCAGCATCGATGGCGGCTTCAATGGATCCCTCAACGCTGTTATCGACGAACATCGCGACAGGCCGTTTCACGGCGCGCGAGACTTCAAACATATATTCCAGCTCGTCGCGGTTGGGGTTCTCAATGTCGATAAAGATGACATCAGGATCAATTTCGACGATGCGCCTCAGGAGGTCGACGGTTTCGTCAAGCACCGTGACGTGAATTTGTCCGGCTTCGCTCAGCCCCTCCTCGATGATCGAGGCGCGGATTCTGTTGTTGTCAATGACAAGTATATGCAGGGGTCGCTCCGACATGCCCGGCATCTTGTGTGCACCGCACAAAAAACGCAAGCAGCTGTGAGCGCGACTGATTGGGCGTCGATGCGGCGCCGGTTAAGTCGGGTTGGAGTCAATCGCTCCGGCGTGAATGACGTGAACGCCCGCATGTCGGCAATGTTGACTCGCCTTCGCTTCAAGAAAAAGCCGCCCGATTTGGGCGGCTTTTGTGCATTGATCATATGTAATTCAAAAGACGCGATCAGTTATCCAGGAAGCTGCGCAGTTTCCGTGAACGGCTGGGATGCTTGAGCTTGCGCAGCGCCTTGGCTTCGATCTGGCGGATGCGTTCGCGTGTCACCGAGAACTGCTGGCCGACCTCTTCAAGAGTGTGGTCGGTATTCATGCCGATGCCGAATCGCATGCGCAACACGCGCTCTTCGC
>JAJFHK010000432.1 GCA_021775655.1 Filomicrobium sp.
AGGATGTCCATGTATCTCACGCCTGCGAAGTTGTATGGCTGGCCCTTCAGCTCTTTCTTGATTTCAAGGTCCGGCGTGAGCAGCAAGAGCCGGTTGTTACCTGAGTCCGACAGCCAGATATCGCCGTTACCAAGCACCTCAAGATCATGCGGTGCAGATAATCCCTTCAATTCTTTGACAGCCTTCCCGTTGTCGAATGCAACAACATTTCCCGACCACGCCCCGGCCACGTAGATCCGACCATTCGGGTGCGCCAAGACACCTTCAGGCCCTCGGATCCCGCCCTTTAATTCGCCGACGAGCTTCGCTTTCATCCCATCCATCCGATAGATGGTGACGCGGTTGTTGTGTGTATCAGCGACGTACAGTCGGCCTTCCCCATCAAACTCCACATCATGGGTGCCCGACTGATGATCAGCACCGAATTCGCCGACAAGCTCCAACGTCTCTGGATCAAGAAACGCCACGCGGTTGTTGCCCAGATCTGACACTAATAGGTGCTTGCCGTCCGGCGAAAGTTTCAGATCATGAGGGTTCTCCAGATTGGCTGTACTCGACCCTAGAAATTCAAGAACGGGCTCTGCGCGCACAAGCAGCGCAAGAGCCGTCACCGTCAAAATCAACATGAAAATGCGCATTGCATAAGCTCCAAAACTTTCAGCATCAGGGGTTGGCTGACTTGTCGCTCACCAGCTTTATAGGTGCTTTAGTCAGCACAGGACATCCAAGTGTCTTTTGCAGGGCGACGACACAGCTGGGCTGAACAAGAATGACTTGAATCTCATCTCTGCAACGCTACAGCCATAACAGTCTCAAATTTATCGATACCAGCGCTTTACGAAAGCGTTGAGTTCAACCCGTCGGACACCAAAAACGGTTATGACCACGCAGTCGGGCCAACAAACAGGCCGCAAGCTAACGCTCTGGTGCTCACTCAAAAGCCAATTGCACCCAACCGACCCACGTCGTACGCGAATACATCCGGTTTCGATTCTACGATCAATCCATGCCGCTTGAATTCGGCCATGATGCGGCTGCACGTTTTTTGTGGCGAGGCCGAACAAGGCGCACAGAATTCCGCGGCCGAACAATTCGCAACGCTTCTCACCATTCCGCTCGGCAAGCCCGATCAGGAGCCTGGCCACACGAACGCACCGAACTCGTGCAATTCTCTATGATCCACCGATCGGAATCATTCAAAGGCTTGTGCCACCGCCCCATCAGATCCTGATCGAGCTGCGGCCGCGTGCTCAACCCATCAATCGTTCATGATCGGATTCGTATCACTATTAGTCACCTGGTGGCCTTGAATGTCGGACCACAGCTACCATCTCCCACGCACTATGAAACATCCTGCGCAATATCCCAGGCGATAAGCGTCTTTGCCCGCCTCCTTCGGACAGCTCCGTACATCCGGCAGGTCGCGCATCGCGGGGTGACTGATCCGACAACAATCAACGCTTTGCGACCGGTTTGCCCGTGAATATGTTCGACGGGTAAGACTCAACGCATGCCGTGCGTTCATCATTGAATAGATATTGCACACACCAATTGATGCGGCACGAATTTGGAGAAGACCGATGAGCGGTTTTAACGAGATCGAGGTAGAAGGCGGAACGCCACTGTTGATGTGGACCAAGAACGTCCACATCGAAGACGCCGCGATTGATCAGATGAAAAACGTCGCGAAATTGCCGATCATCCATAAGCACGTTGCTGCGATGCCTGATTGCCATTGGGGTATTGGTGCGACCGTCGGCTCTGTCATCCCGACTCGGCAGGCCATCATTCCGGCCGCTGTCGGGGTCGATATCGGCTGCGGTATGATGGCCTGGAAAACCACGCTTAACGCCACCCAACTGCCCGACAATCTCGCAAAGGTCCGTTCAGACATCGAGCACGCTGTGCCGCATGGTTTCGTGTCCGCGAAGGGAAGGGCGCGAAAGGGAGGCTGGGAGATCGTACCTAGCAGCGTTTCGACACGATGGCGCGATCTCGAAGAGCGCTACCGGCGGATCGTTGAGCGGCATCCAAAAATCTCGCACAAGGCACCGGTCCATCAGCTCGGTTCACTTGGTTCAGGCAACCATTTCATCGAGATCTGCATCGATGAAAATGATGCCGTGTGGGTGATGCTGCATTCGGGTTCGCGTGGCCCAGGCAACGTCATCGGTCAGTATTTCATCCGCCTCGCCAAGAAAGACATGGAACGCCACATCTCTAACCTGCCGGATGAAAATCTCAGCTACCTTACCGAAGGCACTGAGCACTTCGACGACTACGTCCTCGCGCTAAATTGGGCGCAGGACTACGCGTGGGAGAACCGGCAGGCAATGATGGAGCAGGTCTTACGCGTGATGCGCAAACACCTACCCAAGTTCCAGATCGGCGACATGGCGGTGAACTGCCACCACAACTATGCAACCGAGGAAGAACACTTCGGCCAAAAGGTGTGGGTGACGCGAAAAGGCGCCGTGCGTGCCCAAGTCGGCGATCTCGGCATCATTCCCGGATCGATGGGCACCGGGTCATTTATCGTGCGCGGCAAAGGCAACGCCGACAGTTTCTGTTCGTGCTCGCACGGGGCCGGGCGAGCCATGTCCCGTTCCGAGGCCAAGCAGCGCATCACTCTCAAAGACCACCGCGCGGCAACAGAAGGCATCGAGTGCCGCAAGGACAAGGACGTCATCGATGAAAGCCCAGCGGCCTACAAAGATATTTCATCGGTGATCGCCGCCCAGAGTGACTTAATCGAGGTGGTCCATCACCTCCGCCAGATCGTCAACGTGAAGGGATGAACACAACAATGCGAAGGGAAGGGTCATCCTTCCCTTCGCGGCCGAACACTGCAAGCAACTAAAGATTAAGCAGCGGCTTCGCCGTAAACAGCATTGACACTCGCCAACCAGTCGGTGAACCGACCGCCTTGCACAGAGACATGTTCGCGTAGCAAGTGTGCAACCAGTTCTTCCTCACCGGCCGCTATCGCGTTCACAATCGCTTCATGCTCTGCAAACGATTCTGCAATGCGTCCCTTCATACGAAGCTGCAGACGCCGATAGGGCTGTAGCCGCCGACGCAACTGTGCCGCTTCATGAGCAAGATATTCGTTGTGGCAGGCAGCGTAGATGAGTGCATGAAAAACCGCGTTCGCTTCGTAATACGCGTTCGCGTCGATTGAATCGCTCGCAAGCGACTCTGCTTCCCCGCACAGTTCATGCTGCTTACGCAAGCCAGCCAGCTCAGCGTCCGTAATTCTGCGCGCAGCCAAACGTCCACAAACGCCTTCCAGTTCCGACATCGCCTCGAACAATTCGATCAGGCGATCGGTGCTGAGGGCAGCGACAATCGCACCCTTGCGCTGTTTCAGCTCGATCAGGTTGGAGGTTGAAAGCATACGCAATGCTTCGCGAACCGGGGTCCGCGAGACCCCAAAGCGTTCAGCCAGTTCAAGCTCCTCCAACCTCGCTCCAGGAGCGAAGACGCCACCGGCGATTTCGTCCTCCAATATTTGCCGAATGCGCTCAGCCGCACTCTGACTCTGGCGGACCTTGCGTGGTGTTGTTGGTGCCGTAGCTTTCATGCTGGTATGCATAGTGCAATATTATGCACGCATCAAGAAAATTTCAACACATTGATTTTCATGTATTTTTCAAGATGGACCACAAATAACGGCGGAATTTTTAGCCGAATCTTAAATTTTCCGCTTGTGATGTATACACGAGATCTTTATTCGTACTGCCATGTACTGCAACAAAGTGCATATAGTTTATTTTGGTCTCTGGGAGGAGCCTCATGAAGAAATCTCTGACAGCTCTCGGCGTCGCCAGCGCGGCGCTTTTCGCAACCGCCTTCGCCGCTCAGGCCGCCGACATCACCCTTAAAGCATCGCACCAATGGCCAGGTGGCAAAGGCGACCCGCGCGACGAAATGGTGCAAATGATCGCAAAGGAAGTTGAAGCCGCCAACGTCGGCGTCAAAATCCAGGTCTATCCGGGCAAATCGCTGTTTAAGCCAAAAGAGCAGTGGGGCGCGCTGACCAAGGGCCAGCTCGACATTTCCGCATTCCCCCTCGACTACGCATCCGGCCGCCACCCGCAATTCTCAGCAACACTCATGCCGGGGCTTGTGCGCAATCATGATCGCGCCGTGCGCCTCAACAAGTCACCGTTCATGGATGACATCAAGAAGATCATTAATGACGCTGGCGTCGTCGTGATCTCGGATGCCTGGCTTGCCGGTGCTTTTGCTTCGAAGAAAAACTGCATCACCAATCCCGAGTCCATCCAAGGGCAGGTAACACGCGCTGCAGGACCTGCGTTCGAACAGATGCTTGTCGCCGGCGGTGCATCGATCGCATCGATGCCGTCGTCTGAAATCTACACCGGAATGCAGACTGGCGTTCTTGATGCAGCCAATACATCGTCAGGTTCATTCGTTTCCTACCGCATCTACGAGCAGGTCAAGTGCCTGACCGCACCAGGCGCCAATGCACTCTGGTTCATGTATGAGCCGATCCTGGTGTCCAAGCGCACTTGGGACAAACTCAATGAAGCTCAGCAAAAAGCGCTGACGGATGCTGGCAAGAAAGCCGAGGAATACTTCAACGGCGAAGCCAAGAAGCTCGACGATAAGCTCGTCACAGTCTTCAAGAAAGCCGGCGTCGAAATCGCTGAAATGAGCGCGGAAGACTATGACGCCTGGCTCGCAAAGGCGAAGGAAAGTTCCTATAAGATCTTCGCCGAAAAAGTTCCCGGCGGCCAGGAGCTGATCGACAAGGCGCTTGCAGTTAAATAAGCTGCAAGGCTAGTTGGGCCGTCCATTGTGGCGGCCCACTTTTCATTCCGGCCCTTCAGTAAACAGCTCCATCAAGTTCAGGATGCATTGCTGTCTGCAAGGCCGCGACTCATTTGGGTTCAGGCGGCCGGCACTTTCTCAGCCGACTTGATCGTCGGGAGGAACCAATGAATTTCTGTCTCCGCGCAGTCGATAAAATCTCTCAAACACTCGGTGTCATCGCGATGCTGTTGTTGGCTGCCGCGGTCCTCGTCGTATGCCAGATGATCTTCATCCGTTACGCCCTCAACGCTTCAACCGTGTGGCAGACCGAATTTGTCATCTATTCGATTATGGCTTCGACGTTTCTAGGTTCCCCCTACGTGCTTTTGCATCGCGGACATGTCGGCGTCGATCTTCTGCCAACAATGCTCGAAGGCAGAGGCCGCTTCATTCTCGAAATGATTGGTGGTTTGATCAGCCTCGCCTTTTGCGTCGTGCTTGCCTACTCGGGCTGGATCTACTTCCACGAAGCCTGGGAAGGTGGCTGGACCACAGATACCGTTTGGGCCTTGCCGTTATGGATTCCGCTGCTGCCACTGCCTGTCGGCATCGGCATGCTCTGCGTGCAATACGTCGCTGAACTTATCAAGCTGACGAGGGGCAATACGCTGTCCGCCTCCGAACTGTCGACAGTGAAGGAGGATTTCTAATGGGTCCCTTAGAGATAGGACTTCTCGTCCTCTTTGTCCTTCTTCTCATGCTGTCGACCGGCATGCCAATCGCGTTTGCACTCGGCGCCGTCTCTGTTGGCACGCTGTACCTGACCGATGGTCCGCGATCGCTCGAAATTCTCGGCGAGACATTCTTCGGCGGTCTTAATTCGTTTGGCCTCGTTGCGATCCCGATGTTCATTCTTATGGGAGCAGCTGTCGCCTCAAGCCCGGCCGGCAAGGATCTTTACGAAGCCCTCGACCGATGGCTCAATCGCGTGCCCGGCGGCCTCGTTCTCTCCAACCTCGGCGCTTGTGCGATCTTCTCTGCTCTTTCAGGATCGTCACCTGCCACTTGCGCAGCCATCGGCAAGATGGGCATCCCCGAGATGCGCAATCGCGGCTATCCCGACACCATTGCAACAGGCTCAATCGCTGCCGGCGGCACACTCGGCATCCTGATCCCGCCCTCGGTGACGATGATCGTTTATGGTATCGCGACAGAAACGTCGATCGGCCGATTGTTTATCGCTGGGATTCTGCCTGGGCTCCTCTTAACCGCCTTGTTCATGGCCTGGACAATTATCTCTTGCCGTATGCAGGGTATTGGCCTCAGCGACGTTACCCAGAAATTTACGTTATCGGAAAAGCTGGAAGCCCTGCCGCGCGTGTTGCCTTTCATGGCGATCATCGTCGGAATCCTATGGGTCCTTTACGGCGGCGTCGCAACGCCATCGGAAGCTGCTGGCGCTGGCGCACTATTCTGCATTCTGCTCGTTGTCGTGATCTATCGCATCTATCAGGTCGGGCCGATGGTGCAGATATTCCGCAGTTCGATTCGCGAATCGATCATGATCATGATGATCATTGGCGCCGCCGAGCTGTTTGCATTCACCCTGTCCTCGACATTCGTCACGCAATCGATCGCCGAATGGATTTCCAGCCTCGACGTCAACCGCTGGGTTCTTATGGCGATTATCAACGTCTTCCTGTTGATCGCTGGATTCTTCCTTCCACCGGTTGCCGTAATCCTGATGACCGCGCCAATCCTCCTGCCCATTATCACTCAGGCAGGCTTTGACCCCTACTGGTTCGCCGTCATTCTGACCATCAACATGGAGATCGGACTCATAACGCCACCCGTCGGCCTGAACCTTTATGTGATCAACGGCATCGCTCCTGAGATCAAGCTCGGAACCATTCTGAAGGGCTCGTTCCCCTACGTAATGTGCATGGTGGTAGCAATCATCATCCTCTGCATTTTCCCCGAGATCGTAACCTTCCTTCCAAATTACTTGATGGGAGAAGCGATCACCTAACCCGGCTAGGCCATCCGTGGAACGGGTCATCCAAACACCCGACTAGCCAAAAGCACTTGAAATTTGCGAAATACCTGTCTCGACTTCGCCGCAACGAATTGGGCCTCACTGAATTGGAGTGACGAAATGACAAGAAAAGGCCCGCTCGACGACCTGTTGGTCATCGATCTGAGCCGGGTACTGGCAGGGCCTTATGCAACCATGGTCCTCGCTGACCTCGGCGCCAGGGTCGTCAAAGTCGAAACGCCCGGCGTTGGCGACGATGCCAGACATTTTCCACCTTTCATGGGTGGGAAGTCCGCCTACTTCATGTCACTCAATCGCGGCAAGGAAAGCATCGCCCTCAACCTGAAAGACAAGGACGACTGCAGCATCTTCGAAGATCTCGTCGCCCGTGCTGACATCCTGGTCGAAAACTACCGGCCCGGTACGATGGAAAAACTGGGCTACGGCTGGGACAAACTACAAGAACTAAACGAGCAGCTCATTTACTGCGCAGTTTCCGGGTTCGGCCACTCAGGGCCCTATACCAAGCGCCCCGCCTACGACATGGTCGTCCAGGGCATGGGCGGCATCATGAGCGTCACCGGTTATCCTGACAGCGGCCCGACGCGGGTCGGCACGTCGATTGGCGACATCACCGCCGGATTGTTCGGATCGTCCGGCATTCTCGCAGCTCTGCATGATCGAGAACGACACGGCAAGGGCGCCTTCGTCGACGTCGGCATGCTCGACTGCCAAGTCGCAATTCTCGAAAACGCTATCAGCCGCTATCTCGCAAGCGGCGAGGTGCCCGGCCCTCTCGGTGCCCGCCACCCCTCCATCACGCCATTCGAGGCTTTCGCTACCGCAGAAGGCCACATCATCATCGCTGCCGGCAACGACACGCTTTTCGCTAAGCTCGCCAAAGCGCTCGGCAAGCCTGAGATGGCGTCTGACCCCGGCTTCGCATCGAACACAACTCGCACCGAGAACAGCGAACGCCTGCGTGCTGAGGTCGAAACTGCTCTGGCCGAAAAATCAGCCGCTGATTGGCTGGATATCATTGGCAATGCCGGCGTCCCCTGTGGCCCAATCAACGACATCGCCCAAGTCGTCACCGACCCGCATGTCGTCTCGCGCAATATGATCATCAGCGCTCATGACGAGCAGGCCGGTGAAATCCGAATGGCAGGTAACCCAATAAAGATGACCGGCTTCGACGATCCAGCTCAACGCCCAGCCGCCCCCAACCTCGACGGCAACCGTGAAGCGGTCGAAAAATTGATTGCTGATTTGCCAACGAAGGCATCAGGCGCGACTGGCTGATGCAAATGCCGCACGCCTAGCATCTCTTCAGTTGAGGGCACGCTTTTTCCCGCTCAACTCAAATGGCTGAATAGTGACCATACCAAAACCTATCCGACGTTTATCACCACGACGTCGCCGTCCTTGAGCGTCAAGGCGAGTTCTCCGCGTTTCAGACTGAGCGCATCTGCACCAAACAGCTCCCGCCGCCAGCCCTTGAGCGCTGGAACATCGGGCTCAGCATGCCGGGCAAGTGCGTCAAGGTCGGACGCATCGGCGATCATGCGTGGAGCAACGCCATGGCGTGCAGCCGCCGCCTTCAACAAAACCTTTAGAAGTTCCAGCGTCGCAGTCGCTTCAGCAGACAACGGCTGACCCTGCCGCAACGCAGGCACATCCGCCATGTCGCGGTTAAGGCCTTCCTCCACCGCGGCTACAATTTCCTTGCCCCGCGACGACCGTGAAAACCCGTCGGGAACCGAACGTAGACTGCCAAGCTCAGCCGCCGACTTCGGCGACTGATTGGCGATATCGTAGAGCGCATCGTCACGGATAATCCGTTGCCGCGGCACATTCTGCTTTTGCGCTGCCCGTTCACGCCAAGCCGCCAACGACATCAGAACAGCCAGAGCATGCCGGTTTTTCACCTTCAACTTCAGTCGCTGCCAAGCACATTCCGGATCCTGCTGGTATGTTGCCGGATCGGTTAGCGTCGCCATCTCCTCATCGAGCCAGGTCTCACGCCCGGTCTTGTTCAACTGCCCCGCAAGTCTGACGTAGACGTCGCGAAGGTGTGTCACGTCCCCCAGCGCATACTTAAGTTGCTTCTCCGACAATGGGCGTTTCGACCAATCCGTAAACCGCGAGGACTTATCGAGTTGCTCGCCTGTAATTGAGCGCACTAAATTTACGTAGCTGATCTGGTCGCCAAATCCGCACACCATAGCCGCGACTTGTGTATCGAATACCGGCTTAGGTATCAGACCGCCGAGGATGTGGAATATTTCGAGATCCTGTCGTGCAGCATGGAAGACCTTTACCTGATCCGGCCGCGCCATCAGCTCCCAGAACGGCTTCAGATCAATCTTAGGACTTTGCGGATCGATGGTGGCTGCCAGTTCCGGACCCGCCACTTGGATCAAGCACAAATTCGGATAATAGGTCTGCTCGCGCATGAACTCAGTATCCACCGTAAGGAAATCGGCAGAGGCGAGGTCTTTGCACAGGGCTTCGAGGTCGGGGGTTGTCGCGATGGGTGTCATGTTCACAGATGTCATGGGCCAGCGCTATAACGGTTTCTCACCGGTTTGTCGCGTGTCCGCAGTGCAACGGCTCCGCGATATAACTTAACGCAGCCTGGACAATAGTACTCCGAATACGCGGTGCTCCGTCGGCTTGACATCAATGGGGCCGCATGCGCTTTTCCGGCCTGGAATCACTCCGATCCATTTACCAGCATACTTGAGGCACGACGGACTATGGCTAAGGCGAAGGGCACCGGCACAGAAGGCGGGATGCACCGCTACCGCACCCACACCTGCGAGGCGCTGCGGGCCGACGATATCGGCAAAGAGACGCGGCTCTCGGGCTGGGTCCACCGGGTGCGCGACCACGGCGGCGTCCTCTTCATCGACTTGCGCGACCACTACGGCCTTACCCAGGTTGTAGCGGACCCCGACAGCCCTGCCTTCAAGACGGCCGAGGCAGTCCGCTCCGAATGGGTCATCCGTGTTGACGGAAAAGTCCGCGAACGTCCTGAAGGCACGACCAACGAGGAACTGCCGACAGGTGCAATAGAGGTCTTCGCGACCGAAATCGAAGTCCTGTCAAAAGCCGCCGAGATTCCGGTGCCGGTTTTCGGCGAGCCCGATTATCCCGAAGACATGCGCCTGACTTACCGCTTCCTCGATCTGCGGCGCGAAACTTTGCATGCAAACATCATGAAACGGCTTGCCGTCATCCGCAAAATGCGCCGCTCCATGGAAGATGCCGGATTCAACGAGTTCGCGACTCCGATCCTGACGGCATCATCGCCGGAAGGCGCACGCGACTTCCTAGTGCCCTCGCGTCTGCATGAAGGCAAGTTCTACGCGCTGCCCCAAGCCCCACAAATCTACAAGCAGCTGTTGATGGTCTCCGGCTTCGACCGCTACTTCCAGATCGCACCGTGCTTCCGCGACGAAGACCCGCGCGCCGACCGCCTGCCCGGTGAATTCTACCAGCTCGATGTTGAAATGAGCTTCGTCACCCAGGAAGACATCTTCCAGACGATGGAGCCGATCACACGCAACATCTTCGAGGAATTCGCAAACGGAAAACGCGTCACGGAGACATTCCCGCGCATCCCCTACGACGAATCGATTGCAAAGTACGGATCCGACAAGCCTGACCTGCGCAACCCCATCGAAATGCAAGACGTCACCGAGCATTTCCGCGGCTCCGGCTTCAAGGTCTTCGCGGGCATGATCGAGAAGGACCCCAAAGTCCGCGTCTGGGCAATCCCTGCTCCAACCGGCGGCTCACGGGCCTTTTGTGACCGCATGAACTCATGGGCGCAAGGTGAAGGTCAGCCTGGTCTCGGCTACATCTTTTTCCGTGACGGAGAGGGTGCTGGACCCATCGGCAAAAACATCGGTCCAGACCGTACATCTGCCATCCGCGAGCAACTGGCACTCAAAGACGGCGACGCAGTCTTCTTCGCCGCCGGCAACCCGCGCAACTTCCACAGGTTTGCAGGCGCTGCACGTGAGCGCGTGGGGCAGGAACTAAAACTCCTCGATGAAGACCGTTTTGCATTCTGCTGGATCGTCGACTTTCCCATGTACGATTGGAACGAAGACGACAAAGCCATCGAGTTTTCTCACAACCCGTTCTCGATGCCTCAAGGCGGATTGGAAGCACTAGAGGCGGCCAAGACCGACGACGAACTTCTCGCACTCAAGGCTTGGCAATATGACCTCGTCTGCAACGGTTCCGAAATTGCCTCGGGCTCGATCCGTAACCACCTGCCCGATTCAATGATTACGGCATTCGGGCATGCCGGTCTGGATGAAGACATCGTCAAGGAGCGTTTCGGCAGCCTTTATCGTGCATTCCAATACGGACCGCCGCCGCATGGCGGCATGGCACTCGGCATCGACCGCATCGTCATGCTGCTCGTGAATGCCGAAAACCTTCGCGAAGTTTCGCTATTCCCGATGAACCAGCAGGCTCAAGACCTCCTTATGGGCTCGCCCGCCGAAGCAACGCCCGCCCAATTGCGCGAGCTTTCGCTCCGCATTATCGGCGACACCGCGAAGAAGTCGTAAGGCACCGCCGAGGATGGCTTGATCTACAGCAAGGCAGCTGACCTGTAATCTGCTCGACTGGTCCTAGACACAAGCCGATGAGTCGGGGATGCCATGGCCGAGAGAAATGATGGCTTTGCAGATCAGCCAACGATAACGACGACAGCATCGGGCGAGCCAAATCTCGCTCGCAGCATGAACCTTCCGCTCCTCATTCTTTATGGACTGAGTGTCACCGTCGGCGCGGGGATCTATGTTCTTATTGGAGAAGTAGCTTCCCGCACCGGCCCTTACGCACCGCTAGCCTTTCTTGGAGCAAGCCTGCTCGTCTCGTTATCGGCAGCAAGTTATGCAGAACTCTCAGCAAGATTCCCTGTCAGCGCCGGAGAAGCCGCCTACGTCCGCGCCGGTCTCGGCCTTCATTCAGTTGCTCTCACGGTCGGCATTATGGTCGCGCTTGCCGGGGTGGTTTCTTCGGCTGCCCTGCTTCGCGGCGGGGCCGGATACTTCCAGGAATTCATAGCCGCACCCACATGGCTGATTGCAGTCGTAGCCGGCGTTGCGATCTCCGCAATCGCAGCATGGGGCATCAGCCAGTCGGCCTGGACCGCAGCAGCCCTCGGAGTCTGCGAAGTCGGACTATTGCTCGGAATAATCGTATTGGGTGCACTCGATCCAGCGCCTGTTGGGACCGCACTTGTTCGCTTGGCCGAAACACCTGCTCCAGAACAGTTCGTCGGCCTCACCGGGGCGATCCTTATTGCCTTTTTCGCCTTCATCGGTTTTGAGGACATGGTCAATGTCGCCGAGGAGGTTGAAGACCCGGTGCGCAATATGCCGCTCGCTATTGCAGCAACGCTTCTCATAACGACGCTGCTTTATTTCTTTGTGACTTTGGTCGCTGTGGCCCATGTGCCCAAGGCCGAGCTATCAACCAGTACTGCACCCCTGACACTTGTCTTCCAGAAGCTGACCGGCGCGGCTTCCAGCGGACAAGCCGTAACCGTCATTGCGATCGCTGCCGTGATGAATGGCGTTCTCGTGCAACTCGTACTGTCACCGCGCGTACTCTATGGACTCAGTCGCATGGGCCAACTTCCGGAGCTTTTCGGACGAGTCAACGCGACCACCAGAACTCCACTTTTCGCAACCGGCCTGGTAACGATCCTCGTCTTGGCCTTGAGCCTGTCGTCGGAAACGCCCACCCTGGCCGAACTAACCTCAAGTATCACACTCCTTGTGTTCGCCATGATCAACCTCGCGCTGTGGCGCATGAAGGTCTCCGGCCAAATCGATGGTGCTAAATACTTCACGATCCCAACTTGGGTACCTGTTGCCGGTTTCGTCCTTTCAATCGGATTCGTCATTTACGAGTGGAGTTCACGCTTAGGTTTGCTGGATGGATAAACGGATGGGCCAGACCGGTTTAAGCGTGTTGCCGCACCTGAAAAAAGTTCCTTCGCGTTGCCCCGTGCGCTAAGACTGGCAGTCAAAAGGGCGAAATCGCATTACGTACGCGCGCCCAGAAAATCGCCTGAGGGGGCACAGAAATGGATCAGCTTCAGGAACTCGCCCAATGGCTCGACGGCCAGTTCCAGCCTGGTCGCTGGCACGATAAAATTTACTCCTACTGTGAGCGCGGCACGGACGGAAGTTTTTGGGCCGAACCTCTGAACGCGTGGTCCAATGGCGCTTTTCACCTGGCCGCAATCTTGGCGTTCGCAATCTGGCTTACTTCATCGCATTCACGACGCGGTTTGTTCGAGCTTCTCCTTATCGTCCTAGTCCTTGTCATTGGCACCGGCAGCTTCCTGTTCCACACCCTTGCAAACCGCTGGGCTTCAGTTGCCGATGTGGCACCGATTACAATCTTCATGCTGCTCTACGTCGGCTATTCCCTGAAGCGTTTTGCCGGCTTCGGCTGGATCTTAACGCTTATAGGAGTCGGGTTGTTTTCCTACATTCTGTGGCAGGCCGGACAGATGCGATGCGGGTCGACTCTCTGCCTCAACGGCTCGGTCGGCTACGTGCCCGCACTCGCGACACTCCTACTTGTAGGACTGTGGCTTGCGATTGCTCGTCATCCTGCCTGGACTTCACTTTTTGGCGGTGGGCTCATCTTTGCCGTATCGCTAAGCCTGAGAACATTCGACAAGGAGTGGTGCCAAGCCACGGCATTTGGCGAATATGGCCAGATCGGCACCCACATCTGGTGGCACATCCTCAACGCACTACTCTTGTTCATTCTCCTACGCGCGGCAATTCTCCACGGCCACCCTCCAGCTAACGCCAACAGGTGATTGCACTGGAGGCCACACTTCTGCATAAGTCTGACCGGGTTCGCGGACGTGGTGAAATTGGTAGACACACAGGACTTAAAATCCTGAGGCGCAAGCCGTGCGGGTTCGATTCCCGCCGTCCGCACCACTCAATCCCCAAGCCATTGAGTGCCCAAGTACCCCACTTAGATCAGTGGCTTCCACTTCGATTGGCTACACACAGATGCTACAGCCATGAGCGGCGGGGCAACGGCAGAAAGCGCTAAGCATGCAGGGCGAGTGCGGCGCTCTTTATTCGTTGGCGGATGTATCCAGAGCCAGAGTGAACAGCGACAAATCAATTCCGGTCGATCTCCGGTTTCGCGATCGTGTCGGTATCGGTATGGACGATCAATTTCGTGGCATCTTGAGCCAATGAGGTCATCTGCGAGAGTGGGAACGCATGCGACTTCCGAAGATCATAGAGATGCAAAATCAAAATCTCATTCTTGTGTTTTCATGAAAGTAGTTCTGTTCCTGAATGGCGTATCTCAAATTTGTTTTGGCGCGCAACCTCCTGAAACGTCCTTAGCTTTCGTTTAAGAAATAATCGACGAGGAGCGATGGGCAAGCTGAGCTAGCCGCAGTTGTATTTGCGGGCATCTATGCCTGCACGTTTTAGGCGAGAATAAAGAGTAGATGGTTTCAGGCCAAGTAGCTGTGCAGCCCCATGCGGCCCTGAAACGCGACCTTTGCAGGTGCTGAGCGCCGTCTCAATCGCTTCGCGTTCCCGCCTTTTCAATTCGCTGTTCGTTAAAAGTTCGGCTCCGCCTAAGCCCAATGTGTTGTCGAGCATGCCAGTTGCGATTTCGCTTGGATCTGTCGTTGCTATAGGAGTTCCAGCGTTACTTCTGCCGTTTTTGTTTTGATCGACCTTGGCCGCAACGGGAATGTGAAACCGCAGCCGCCCGTCCGTTGTTGTTATGACAGCTCGCTCGAGAACGTTTTCCAACTCGCGAATATTGCCGGGCCAATGATACGCCTTCAATCGCTCAACGTCGCCCATGCTCAACTGCAAAGGTGGCCGATTGGACCGTTGGCAAGCTCGCCGTAACAGGTGCGTCGCGAGTTCTGGGATGTCGTCTAAACGCTCACGCAATGGAGGAGACATGATCGGAAAGACGTTGAGCCTGAAAAAGAGGTCCTCCCGAAATCTTTTCTGCTCGACTTCGACACTTAGGTCGCGGTTGGTCGCTGTGATAACTCTAACGTCCACATCCCGCGTTTTCGCTTCTCCTACTCTTTCGAATTGCTTCTCTTGCAGAATACGAAGCAATTTTGCTTGGTGTTCCAGAGGTAGCTCGCCGACTTCGTCGAGAAAAATCGTGCCGCCATCGGCAAGCTCAAATCGACCAGCGCGTTCTGATATGGCGCCGGTGAATGCTCCTTTGGCGTGACCGAAAAACTCACTCTCGAAAAGGTCACGTGGGATACTGGCACAATTGACGCGGATCAACGGGCGCTTCGAGCGAGGACTGGCCCCGTGAATGGCGCGCGCGATCAATTCCTTGCCCGTGCCCGACTCTCCACTGATCAAAACGCTTGCTTCCGATGCAGCCACGAGTTCGATTTGTCTTAAGATGCTCTTGACTGCCCTGCTGTTGCCGACGATTTCCTTATGGTCGCTGCCGCCGCGCAGCTCGAATTGAAGATATTCATTCTCCTGTTCGAGGCGCTTCTTGAGAGCCTCAACTTCCCGCAAGGCTTCGAGCAGATCTTTTTGTGACTGGCGTTGTCCGGAGACGTCGCGGAAGACGACCACTGCCCCCAATAGGCGCCCTTGTTCCTCAATCGGAGTGCTAGTGTACTCGACAGGAAAATAGCTGCCGTCTTTACGCCAAAACACTTCATCGACGACCCGATGCACCCGCCCATCCCGAAAGGCGGCGTAGATTGGACAGGCTTTGATTTGGTATCCCGTTCCATCCTCGTGGCTGTGGTGAAAGTAGCTGTGTGCATTGCGACCGATAAGCTCTTCGGCCGTCCACCCCAGCATGGTCTCGGCAGCAGGGTTGAGGAAGGTCGTATCTCCGTTGGCATCGACACCATAGATTCCCTCCCCGGCAGCGTGCAGAATTAGCTGACTTCCGCGCTCTAATCTCCGGAACACCGAATCGATCCGCGCCTGTTCAGGCCATTTCGTCCGGTAAAACTGATCGACCTCGACTGCCGCGCGGCGAGCCATTATCGATCGTAAATCAAAGCACAGTGCCAGCATGAGTTGCCGCTTATTGGCGTTGAAACAAGAAAGATGCAGCTCGACCGGACGCTCTTGTCCATCCTTGTTCGTGAGGCGGAAATCCGAGGACCATGCCCGCCCCTTGCATTGAGATTCAAGGGTTAGGTTGACGAGTTCGGGCAGCTGGTTTGGGAAAAGGCTGCTGAGGGCCAAGTTGGCCAGTTCGTAGCCATTGCGTCCCGTGACCTTAAGAGCTGCCTCGTTAAATCTAACGATCTTGTTGCTCGCCGGATCGAAAACGATGGCAGTTGCCTCAAGGCTATCAAAGGCGTGTTCCCAATGATCGTCGTTTGCAATTTCCCGAGAACCCTGGACACGCATCAACGATACCCTCGCAGCAGCTTAAACCTCCCGAAAAACTCACCCGATCAATTGCCCTGGGTCAATGCTCAAATGCGTAATTTTTCAGCGAGGGATCGCAATTTACGCAAATGCGCAATCAAGGTTGCCCCATCTTCAAACAATATAAGCTCATGAAATAGCGATACTTTGTGCGCTGCAGCACGATTGGCACGCGGCTTGCGTTGTTTATGGAAAATTAACCGTATGGGCGAGCCGTGCAACTACGTCTTAAAGAGCTAGAACGCTGTCGCGCGATCTTTATCGATACCCGAGCGGGGTCGGACCCGTTCTTGGAGTGCTTGCTGAATGACCGCGGTATCGTGATTGTTGGCCGATATGGGTCGATCGCGGAAATTGCGACGTTGCGAGCCCTGCCGGAAGCCGATTTGTTGATCGCATACCTACCTGCGTTCAGCGAAGCCTCTGTCAAAGGTTTGAAGCTGGCCTCGGAGACTTTTGGTGGGCCGGTCATGTTGATGACCGAGGCTGACGATGCAGCCACTGTCCGAGAAATGATGAATGCCGGCGCCCACAGCGTCGTATGCACAGCCGCCTCATCGGACCGGTTGCGACTTGCCGCCGCCTCCGCGGTCGCAACCCACGAACAGATGCGTCACCTGACCCAACGAGCCGAAT
>JAJFHK010000433.1 GCA_021775655.1 Filomicrobium sp.
CGAAACAACAAACGATAATCATCAAGACACGGTTCATGGAATTCACCTCACGGAAAATGAGCCCAGCCCAAGCCGGAGAGCTGCGATGTTTTCTAAGACCTAAAATTGGCAGAATTAACCTGTGCTGAAGGCAGGCGAGCGAAAAACACTATTCATTCCCGAGGCTTCGCAAATATGTCGCGCCGCCGCTTTTAGGCCGCTTTGCGACCTTCAGCGGCCACATCGGCGAGATTTGAAACGAACCCCCGAACGCCCGCCAACCTCTGCTCCGGCATGTCCCAACTCCCGCGGAAAACAATCTTGTGATCGCTCTGCAGTTTGATCAGGCCCCTCGATGCTGAAATCAGATGCAGCAAGCCTTCCGGGTTGGAGAAGCTATCGTTATGGAACTGCACAACCGCGCCTTTGGGGCCGGCATCAACCCGCGAAATCCCAGCCTTCCGACACAGCCCTTTGATCTCCATCACATCGAGCAGATGACGAACTTCCTCCGGTGGTGGCCCAAACCGGTCGGCCAACTCTTCGGCAAAACCGTCGATCTCTTCACGCGTTTCAAGTGACGACAGGCGCCTGTAAAGGCCAAGCCGCGTTTGAAGGTCGCTGACGTAGTCGTCAGGCAAAAGGATCGACGTGCCCAGCGAAATCTCCGGACTCCAGAGTTCACTTGTCGCCGCATCGTCGCCACCCTTCATGGTAGCAACGGCTTCTTCCAGCATCTGCTGATAAAGTTCAAAACCGACTTCACGAATATGTCCGGACTGCTCTTCGCCCAGCAGGTTCCCTGCCCCTCGAAGGTCAAGGTCGTGCGATGCCAGCGAGAAACCAGCGCCCAGGGAATCGAGCGAATGCAGAACTTTGAGCCGCTTTTCGGCACCCTCGGTCAAAACCTTGCCGGGCTCGGTAGTAATATATGCATAGGCCCGCGTTTTTGAACGGCCAACGCGTCCGCGTATTTGATAGAGCTGCGCCAATCCGAATATGTCAGACCGGTGCACGATAAGCGTATTGGCATTGGGAACATCAAGTCCGGACTCGACAATCGGCGTCGACAAGAGAATGTCGAAACTTCCTTCATAGAAAGCAGTCATCACGTCTTCGAGTTCCGTCGGGGTCATCTGGCCTGTCGCGCGCGCCACGCGCAATTCAGGTACAGCCTCAGCCAGAAACTCTGATACATCCGGGAGATCCGATATCCGGGGCACAACATAAAATGTCTGCCCGCCGCGATAGCGCTCCCGGCGCAATGCATCGCGGATCACAACCGGATCAAACGGCGAAATGTATGTGCGAACCGCAAGCCGGTCGACTGGCGGCGTCGTAATGAGAGAAAGTTCGCGCACACCGGTCAAAGCCAATTGCAGTGTACGCGGGATAGGTGTCGCCGACAGCGTCAAGACGTGTACGTCTTCACGCATCTGTTTCAACCGCTCCTTGTGCGCAACTCCGAAGTGCTGCTCCTCGTCGATGATCAGGAGACCCAGCCGCTGAAACTTGATCTGCTTACCAAGTAGCGCGTGCGTGCCGATCACGATATCGATCGAGCCGTCTTTTACGCCTTCCTTTACGGTGTTGAGTTCCTTGGGCCCTACAAGGCGCGAAGCCTGCGCGATTTTCACCGGCAACCCCTCGAAGCGATCCAAGAATGTCTTGAAGTGCTGCCGCGCCAACAGCGTCGTTGGAACAACGACCGCAACTTGCAACCCGTTGAGGGCTGCAACAAATGCCGCCCGTAGTGCCACTTCAGTTTTACCGAAGCCAACATCTCCGCAAACCAATCGGTCCATAGGTCGCCCAGAAGCCAAGTCGTGCAGAACTGCTTCGATACTTGTCTCCTGGTCTTCGGTCGGCTCGTAGGGGAAGCGCGCCACGAATTCTTCGTAGTCCCCTTGCGCCACTGTCAGTGCAGGCGCCTCACGCAGTTGTCGCAGCGCCGCGATTTTGATCAACTCCCCGGCGATCTCCAACAGGCGCTGTTTCAAGCGCGATTTGCGTGTTTGCCAGCTGGCACCACCAAGCCGGTCAGTCTGCGCCGTCCCCTCGTCCCCGCCATAGCGCGATAGGAGTTCGATATTCTCAACCGGCAGGAACAGCTTGTCGCCACCTGCATATTCCAGCTCAAGACAATCGTGTTTGGATCCCAGCGCCTCGATCGTTTTCAGGCCAACAAATTGACCGATACCGTGATCGGCATGAACAACCAGATCTCGAACCGACAGACTGGTTGCTTCGCTTAGGACATCAGCGGCCTTGCGCGCCTTGCGTCTTGGGCGGATCAACCGTTCGCCGAGGATATCTTGCTCGCCAACGACAACGAGGTCGGGTGTTTCAAAGCCGCGCTCCAAACCAAGCACGGACATCGCGACCACCTTGCCCGGAAGCGCACGCGCTTCATCGAGGCTGCCAACATGGCGCGTATCGGCAAGACCGTGGTCGCCAAGAAGACCCATCAGCCGCTCGCGTGCTCCCGGCGACCAACTCGCAATCATCACTCTGCGATTTTGCCCAATAGCCGCGCGAATGTGCCCGACCACCGCATCGAAAACGTTAACATCGGGGTTTTGCCGCTCGGGCGCAAAAGTCCGCCCCGGCAGACCGGACCACGACTTGACCGTTTCGGTTTCGTCCGCTTCAAACGGATTGAGCCTATAGACCTGACGCTCTTTCAGCAGCTCTACCCATGCAGCACCGTCTAGAAACATCTGTTCTGGGGGCACCGGACGGTACGGCGGTGCACCAAATGTCTGAACCTCTAAGGCTTCAACGCGCGCTTCATAATGTTCGGTGATCTGCCCAAACCGCTGCCGGATAGCTTCATCGGCGTTGTGGTCGAACGATATCGGCGCGTCCGGCGCATAATCGGCTAGCGTTTCCAGTTTTTCATGGAATAGCGGCAGCCAATGTTCCTGACCAGGATAACGCCCCCCAGCGCTGACGGCTTCGTAAAGCGGATCATCACCATGTCCGCCACCAAACAGCTCCACGTACTTCTGACGAAACCGCCTTGTTGCATCGTCGCCCAGCGCCACTTCGGCTATCGGCATCAGGACGACTTTTTGAATCGTCTTAATCGTCCGCTGCGTCTGCGGATCAAAAGTCTTGATGCTTTCGAGCGTATCTCCAAAGAAATCGAGACGTACCGGCAATGCCCGCCCCGGCGGAAACAAATCAACAATTCCGCCGCGAACAGCGTATTCGCCAGCCTCCATCACGGTCCCCGTCCGCGTGAAACCAGCCAATTGAAACCGTTTCAAGAGCCGGTTCAGGTCGATGCGCTGACCGGCCGCAATCTGCTTCAGGCTGCCGCGCAAAAAATCTCGCGGAGCAAGCCGCTGCAGGATCGCATTGACAGTCGTCAACACAACGGTTGGGGCTTTGCGTCGCCCAACAGAAAGCTTCGCAAGCGTGGCAATGCGATGCGCAACAATTTCAGAATTCGGTCCGATCCGGTCGTAGGGCACCGTGTCCCAGGCCGGGAAGCATAGGACGCGAACTTCCGGAGCAAAGAATGCGAGGCCCGCTTCGAGCTGCGCAAGACGGCGATCGTCGCGTGCTACGTGCACTACGATCCCAGGCTGTCCTTCACCGTCGACGGGAAATTCGCGAACGAGTTGGCCCAGCACCCAAGGCTCCATGCCTTCGGGCACGCCAGTCAATTGCACATCTCGCGAGAGTAACGCTTTAGTTTTGTCGTTCATTGCCACCAGATTGCATGCGGAACCGCCGCCGTTTCACCATAAACTCACTTATTCAATCGAACTCGCCGACACGACGCACGTCGGCAACCAGGTCCGCAAATCCCGTATCTCCAACAGGCGTACCCTTCATGACCCAGTCGTAAAGTTGCGGTTCCGGAAGCACCAGGAACTGTTCGAACAGCGCCATTTCGTCCGCATTCATGACGCCCACGCGCTGCTCAGCAAACCGGCTCATCACGATATCCAGTTCCTTGGTTCCGCGATGCTGCGCCCTGTAAATCGCCCTACGGCGGCGCATCTCCATTTCTTCCATCAGTCAATCAACCTTGCCCCGGAATTTTAGGGCGCAACACTCTTCTCAACCGACCATGAGCACAAGAAATATCGACAACTATTCTCATCCCGCATCCCGTGCACCTGAAGTGCCGTGGTATAAAGCCCGCGGGGCTCAGGGGGAAGAGGCAGACCGCGACGAATTGTACGGGTGAGGATACTGAAAACACGCCCCAATCTTCGTTAGTTCGTCACCAAGAGCTTGCGCGGCGGTGAGCAAAGGTAGCGTGCGAGCACACAGCGCCCACTAGTAGAACAAATGATATGCGCCCAAACCAGCTAACACCGCTGTTCGCACCTGCCCAGAGCCTCACAGGCATCGGGCCGCGTCTGGCCGTGCTGCTTGGCAAAGCACTATCGCTTCCACCCAACGTTACCCAAGCCCGCATAATCGACCTCCTATGGCACCTCCCAACCGGCGTCATCGACCGGCGCGCCGAACCTAGTATCGCGCATGCCGCACCCGGCTGTATCGTCACACTGAAGGTCCGCATTCTCAAGCATCGGCCTTCACCTCGCGGCAACAAAAAGGCGCCCTATAAGGTCTCCTGCGAAGACGACACTGGAAAAATTGACATTGTCTTCTTCCACGCCGACCGCCGCTTCGTGGAAGCCCAATTGCCACCCGGCGAGGAACGTTTCATCTCTGGCCGCATCGAGCAGTACGGCGAAAAGCTGCAGATGACCCACCCCGACTATATCGTACCGCCGCATGCGCGTGGCGACTTGCCGCTGATGGAGCCGGTCTATGGTCTGACTGCCGGCTTATCGGGCAAGGTGCTCTATAAGGCAGTCCGACAGGCCTTGGACAAAGTCCCTGAACTGATTGAGTGGCAGGAACGGCGCTGGCTGGCTGAGCGCAAATGGCCACGGTTCCATGATGCCTTGCGCCAACTCCATCGACCTGAAAACGCTTCAGACGTCTCGACAGGCAGCACACATTGGCAACGCCTCGCCTACGACGAATTGCTCGCCGGCCAGATCGCACTGGCGATCGTACGTGCCAAGCTCAAGGGGCAGCGCGGACGCGAAGTTTCTGGCGACGGCAGCATCCGCGATAAAATCATCGCCGCTCTTCCTTTTGCTTTGACCAGTTCTCAAACGACCTCCTTGCAAGAGATCGCCGAGGACATGGCCGGTCCCTATCGAATGCTGCGGCTTCTGCAAGGCGA
>JAJFHK010000434.1 GCA_021775655.1 Filomicrobium sp.
GAATGTTCCATTGGCACCGGCCCGCAAGCTTGCTAACGAGATTTCCGACCTCGAACTAATCGAGATCGAGTATTCCGGTCACTTTTGGATTACACGAAACTACGATCAGGTTCTCGCGTGGCTGGCCAAACGGGACAGCAACGGTCGGCATCCATGCGTTTGCCAACAGATCAAGGCGGACGGAACTGCTGCCCCGACCGCTAGGAATTAGCGTTGGTGTGTTTTCTGAGCGCTTATGCTGTCGCTCTGCCAATCAGCCAGCTGAAGTCAAATGCGCGCCACCAGACGCTTGAAGCTGTATTTGCGGGCTTGGCATCGACAAATCGAGCTTCATAAGGAGAGACAGTATCGTGTGGGCGGCGTTTGGTGCGCGGCTTAACGCGTGGCAATGCGCTCGTGTTCGGCACATCCTCGGAAGGAGCGAATACTACACCGGCTGCATAGACCGCTGACTTCATCGAACGGGACTTCATCGTGAAACTCCTTGGTGCTTTCGCACCTCCCGGCTGCTGCCCGATTTGTTGCCGCTCGTTGGTGGCGGTTGGGACTTGCATACATGCATCATGTGTTTATTGGGTATCGCGTCAAGCGATTTTTCTTTGGATCGTTTCAATTTCCTTTCTCTCGCACATGCAGCGAAGTCATTGATTTTTATGTGCACTGCAGCGGGCTCTATTCGATACCCGGGCTTTGGCGGGATCCAAGCAAAAGCTTGCAATTCCAAATTGGTCATCGGTCGGGTGGGGTTGCCCCTTGCGATTCGTGACCCGCGGCGCGAACATGAACCTAATCCAGGGGCGCGCTGTTTTTTCTGCGCCGACACCAATTCAAGAATGGACCCGAACCAAATCCGGATTGGAGGAAACTATGGCGCAAGAAAATAATCGTCCCTCGGCCACTGGCCGCGAGGGCGGAGAGGGTGGCACGCGGGCTATAGCGATTGTCGGGCCCTATTTGGCGGGTAAGACGACGCTCCTGGAAGCCATTCTGTCCAGAACGGGGGTAATTGAGCAGCAAGGCAAGATTCAGGATGGCTCAACAAAAGGGGATTCATCGCCAGAGGCACGGGCACACGGGATGAGCGTCGCGCTCAACGTCTTTGACGTCAATTACTTGGGCGACGACTATACTTTTATTGATTGTCCTGGGTCTGTTGAATTTCTCGCTGATGGATCATCTGCATTGACCGTTTGCGACGCAGCAGTCGTTGTTTGCGAACCCGACCCAAAGCGCGTTCCGGCTCTGCAGTTGATTTTGAAGCAACTGGAAGAGCGCGGTATCCCGCACTTCTTGTTCTTGAACAAGATCGATAACTGCGAGATGCAGGTGCGCGACATCATTCCTATGCTGCAGCCGGCGAGTGAGCGGCCATTGGTGCTGCGGCAGATCCCGATCTGGGAAAAAGGTATCGCGACCGGATTCGTGGATCTGGCGTCAGAGCGGGCTTATGTCTATCGCGAGCATGCGGCTTCAGAAATTGTCGAGCTGCCAACCGACATTAAGGATCGCGAAGAAGAAGCCCGCTTCCATATGCTGGAACAGTTGGCTGATTACGACGATGACCTGATGGAGCAGCTTCTGGCCGATATGATCCCGCCGAAGGACAAGATTTTCGAAGACCTAACGGTTGAATTGCGTGGGGGGGATATATGCCCCGTGCTGATCGGCAGTGCCGAACATGGCAATGGCATTGGCCGATTGATGAAGGCGCTGCGACACGAAGCCCCGCACGCGGCAACGACGGCAAAGCGGCTGGGTCTGGATTCTGATGCACCTTCGGCCTTTGTGTTCAAGACAATTCATTCGCCGCATGGCGGGAAGAATTCTTTCGCGCGTGTCTTTGGTGGAGAGCTGGCCGACGGTTCAAGTCTACGCAGCAGTTCGGGTGCCGAAGAGCGTGTGTCCGGTGTCTTTGCGATCCAAGGTGAGGACTTTGTGAAGCGCGGTGCAGCACGCCCTGGCGATGTTGTCGGGCTGGGCAGGTTGGACGGTGTTGCTACCGGGGAAACGATCACTGCGGGCAAAAAGGCTGTGCAAGCAGTTTCGTGTCCTCCGCCGCCCGAGCCAGTGTTCGTTACCGGGTTGGAGGTCAAAGACCGCAAGGATGAAGTGAAACTCACAACGGCACTTGGAAAACTGTGTGAAGAGGACCCCTCGCTTGAAACGGAGAACTCAGCCGATACGCATCAGCTTCTCCTCAAGGGTCAGGGCGAAATGCACTTGCGCGTAGCGCTTGAACGCCTGCAGCGCAAGTTTGCAATCTCAGTGGACCGTCATCAGCGGCAAATCCCCTACAAGGAAACTATCCGCAAAAGTGTCGAAGTCCGTGGCCGGCACAAGAAACAATCTGGTGGGCACGGTCAGTTCGGTGACGTTGTTATTGAGATCAAACCGCAACCACGCGGTGCCGGGTTCACGTTCAGCGAAACAATAACCGGGGGGGTCGTCCCTAAAAACTTCTTTCAGTCCGTTGAAAACGGCGCCCGTGATTATCTCGGCAAGGGTCCGCTTGGGTTTCCTGTCGTGGATGTTGCGGTGACGTTGAAAGATGGTTCCGTTCACTCGGTGGACTCATCCGACATGGCGTTCCGAGCAGCATCGCGGTTGGCCATGAGCGAGGGTATGCCGCAATGTTCACCGGTTTTGCTGGAGCCGATTATGGCGGTTTCGATTATGGTTCCCTCTGATGCGACTGCGCGGATCAATGGCATCATTCCACAGCGCCGGGGGCAAATTCTTGGATTCGATGCGCGGCCCGGCTGGCCGGGATGGGATGTGATTGAGGCGCACATTCCAGCTGCCGAAATCGAGGACCTGATTATTGAGTTGCGCTCAGCGACCGCTGGTGTCGGAACATTTGAAGCGACCTTCGATCATCTGGCAGAGCTTTCCGGCAAGCTCGCCGATCAGGTGGTTACTGGGCACGCAGAGGCAGCGGCATAGCGCGGCGCCCGGGCAAGGCAAGGTCGTTTTACTGCGATGTCATTGGATGGGCGGTTGAGGAAGTGTCGATGAACGACATGGGCAACGACATGGGCCGTTCGCCCAACGCGGGCGAAGCCAGTTACACCCCCATGATGAACGGCGGCTTATTTCTCAAGCCGCCTTTCGATGTGCCCGGGGTTGGCCGAATAGCGACCGTTCAAGATGCAACCGGGGCCGTTTCGGGAATTTGCATTCCGGAAACTTACGCAGACGGCCAAGTCCAAGTGGCATCATTTTCGTCAGTGCGTTACCGCCTGATCCCCCCACAACTCCTTGATCCGGGCGTCGCGCCGACAACCGAAGCGGTACGTCGCATACCGGTAAGGATTCCGCTTGTAATAATTCTGATGGTAGTCCTC